>CAYFOU010000126.1:0-8821 GCA_964344805.1 uncultured Piscirickettsiaceae bacterium
TGGGGGTAATAAAGTGGGAAGCATGAACCTGAAGAAAAAATTGTTGATGGCCTTTCTGGCCGTAGGCGTCATTCCTTTCACGGTCATTGGTTTGATTTCATTGCAGCAGTCCAGCTCCGGGCTGGAGAGCGCTGCATTTAACCAGTTACAGGCGGTACGTGATATCAAGAAGGGGCAACTGGAACGCTTCTTTGCAGACCGAAAGGCGGATTTGACCGCATTGGTGGAGACGGTTGAGACGCTGAATACGAAAGCCTTTGAAAAGCTGGAGGGGGTTCGTAGTAACAAGAAAAGTCAGATTGAGAACTACTTCAATACCATCCATGAACAGGCAATCACCTTCTCCGGGGGGCGTATGGTGAGTCGGGCGCTGCCGATGTTGAGCGAAGGATTCTATTTTGATGCGGAAGAGCTGGCGGATGAGGAGGAGAATATCCAGGCCGCTACCGCATCACTGCAGGAGTACTATGGTAATACCTTTGCTCCAACCTATATGCAGATTGCCCGTGGAGATATCGATACCAATGCACTGCTGAATGGCCTCGACAATGAGGCACGAGTGATGCAGGCGCGTTACATCAGTAATAACCCGCATCCACAGGGGAGCAAGTTCAAGATGGATGGCAGTGAGGAGTCCAGCTCCTACAATGACCTCCATCTGATGTTCCACAAGGATATGACCGAGTACAAGAACAACTTCGGCTTCAGCGACCTCTATCTGGTAGAGGGAGAGAGTGGAGACGTGGTCTATTCGGTCAACAAGGAGGTGGACTATGCAACCTCCCTGATCGATGGCCCTTTTGCCAAGAGTGCACTGGGGGAGGCCTTCAGCAAGGCGATGGCACTGGAGAAGGATAATGACTATGTACAGGTCGATACCAGCCGTTATGCGCCCGCCTATGGACAGCTGGTCAACTTTGTCGCCTCTCCGGTTACCAGTGGTGGTGAGCGTGTTGGTGTGCTGATCTTCCAGTTCAAGCAGAACTTTGTGAAGGAGATCATGGCGGATGTCTCCGGTATGGGACGTACCGGTGAGACCATTCTGGTGGGGCCTGACTATCTGATGCGTTCCGACTCCCGTCTGGAGAAGCAGTACCATACGGTAGAGAGCTCCTTTGCCAATCCGGAAAAGGGGAAGGTGGATACCGATGCGACACGCACTGCAATTGAGCGCAGGGCCTCCGGTACCTCTGTGGTTACCGATTATCGAGGGAAGCGCACGCTGATCTCCTATACGCCGGTACAGGTGGCACATGACATTACCTACTCGCTGAATGCGAAGATGGATCTCTCGGAGGCCTATATTCCGCAGAATTTTGGTGAGCCGAAAGACTTTTATGAGCAGTATGTTGATCTCTATGGCTATCAGGATCTGATGTTGATCAACCCGGATGGCTTTGTCTTCTACTCGGTACTGGATGGCCCCGAGGTGGGGACCAATATGGTCAACGGTCAGTTTGCCTCTACCAATCTGGGGAATCTCGTACGCAAGGCGATCGAGACCCAGCAGTATGGTGTGATCGATATCGCACCCTATGCACCAGCCAATAATCAACCGGCCTTCTTTATCGCAAAGCCTCTGGTTGATGAAGATGAAGAGAAGGTGGATATGGTGATTGTGCTGAGAATCTCTCTGGGTGCGATCAATACGGTGATGGCGGAACGTTCCGGCATGGGTGAGACTGGTGAGACCTATCTCATTGGTCAGGATCTGCTGATGCGTTCCGACTCTTATCTCGATCCGGAGCATCACAGTGTGGTGGCAGCGTTTGCCAATCCTGCACGGGGCCGAATCGATTCGGAGGCGACTCGTGCGGTACTGGCAGGGCAGACCGATGTACGGGTGATTCATGATCATGAGGAGGATATGGAATTGCTCTCCTCCTATACACCGGTCAATATCGGTTCCGGTATTGTCTGGGGACTGATGGCCGAGATCAGTGAAGAGGAGGCCTTTGCGACGGTGAAGCAGATTGAATGGATGATCATCATCCTTGGTCTGGTCGGTGTAGTCGCCATTGCCGGTGTCGGTATGGTGATTGCTCGCAATATCAGCAATCCTCTGGTGGCAGCAGCCGATGTGGCGGGCAGTATTGCTGGTGGCAAGCTCGATAATGAGATCAAGATCGATTCCAGGGATGAGACCGGCCTGTTGCTTCAGGCACTGAAGGATATGCAGAATGATCTCAATGATCGTATCACCCGTGAACGCAAGATTGCGGATGAGTCGATGCGCATCAGGATTGCACTGGATGGTGCGACCACCAATGTGATGATTGCGGACAATGAACGCAATATTGTCTACATGAATCCGGCGGTGACCGAGATGTTGCAGAAGAATGAGCGTGAGATCCAGAAGGTATTGCCTAATTTCCGTGTCGATAATCTGATGGGTGGAAACATGGACCAGTTCCACAAGAACCCACAGCACCAGGCGCAGATTCTGTCGACCTTTACCAGCACCTACAACAGTCAGATTCGTGTTGGTGAGCGTATCTTTGAACTCTCCGCCAACCCGGTGATCAACGATGCCGGTGAGCGCTTGGGCGCCTCTGTGGAGTGGGCGGATGTGACTGAGCAGGTGGTTGCCGAGGAGATGGTCGAGGATCTGGTGAAGAAGGCGGTGAATGGAGACCTCTCCGACCGCCTCGACAACACCAACTTCGAGGGCTTCATGAAGCGTATGGCCGAGGCGATCAACAGCCTGATGGATACCTTCAATGATGTACTGGTACAGACCCGTCTGGTGATCGATCAGGTCAATGATTCAGTGGGGCAGGTACGCCTCAGCAGTCAGGACCTTGCATCAACTACGGAGCAGCAGTCTTCAGCGATTGAAGAGGTGAGCACCAGCCTGGAACAGACCGATAGTCAGGTCAAATCCAACGCCGAGAATGCGAACGTGGCCAATCAGCTGGTACAGGAGACCAATGTGGTCGCCGATGAAGGTCAGCAGAAGATGCGTGAGATGATCCAGTCGATGGATGAGATCTCCGGTTCCTCGCAGGATATTGCCAAGATCATCAAGGTAATTGATGAGATTGCCTTCCAGACCAATCTGCTGGCCCTGAATGCGGCGGTAGAGGCGGCGCGTGCAGGCAAGTATGGCAAGGGCTTTGCGGTGGTGGCACAGGAGGTGAGGGATCTTGCCGGACGCAGTGCCGAGGCCGCGAAGGAGACAGCCGATCTGATTGAACAGTCGACCCAGCAGGTATCTGAAGGTGTGAAGGTGGCCGATGCAACAGCCAGCGCACTGGAGGGGATTGTTGAGAATGTGGTCAAGGTGCGTGATCTGGTGGCGGAGATCTCTACCGCCAGTGGTGAGCAGACCAAGGGTATTGCACAGGTCAATGATGCGATGACCCAGATCAGTGATGGTGCTCAGTCCGGTAGCCAGCAGAGTATGGAGATGGCGAGTGCAGCAGATGAGCTGGCGAGCCTGACCGATCAGCTCTCTGCCGAGATTGCCCGCTTCCAGCTGACTGGAGGAGAGGTTGCGAAGCCTCGTCGTGCAGCGGCAGTGAGTCGTCCGAAGCCAGCAGCTCCGGCACCGGCACCGGTCAGCTCGCCTGAACCGGCTGCAGCTGCACCGACTGAGGAGATGAAGCCTCATGAGGTGTTGCCTCTGGATCAGGATGAGCGTGACTTCGGAGACTTCTGATCACAAGGCAAGGATGTAGCCAGAACAGGAGTAAGTAGAAATGGTTGCTAAAAAGGTGATGATTGTTGATGACTCCACCATCATGCGGGCAGTGATTGCAGATCTGCTGAAGGGAGATCCCGCACTGGAGGTGGTAGCCACAGCGACCAACGGCAAGGATGCCCTGCAGCAGTTGGGAAAGGTACGTCCAGACCTGATTCTGCTCGATATTGAGATGCCGGAGATGGATGGACTGGAGTTCCTGCGCCACGTTCGACTGAAGAGTCGGGCCAAGGTGATTGTGCTCTCGTCGGTCACTCCGGTCGGTTCCAATAAGGCGGTGCAGGCGCGTATGTTGGGAGCTGATGGTTTGGTCTCCAAACCATCGGGGGCTGTCTCTTATGATCTGGAACAGAAACGGGGCAGTGAATTGGTAGAGATGGCGCATCGTGTACTGGGTATCCCTGCATAGGGGGATCTGGGGCAGGTATGGAACAGAGAGTAGGCTGACAGGGTATATATGGAAGAGGAATCGGTTCTAGATAGTTCACTGCTGGATGAGCTGTGGGGGACGGTCTCCGATGAGCTGGCTGAGCTTGGTGAGGAGATGGAGTCCGCACTGCTTGCTCTGGAGTCGGACCCGGGAGATAGTGGGGTAATCAATAGCCTGTTCCGGGCAATGCATACCTACAAGAGCTCTGCCGGAATGATGGGTTGTTCGGTGACAGAGGCGCTGGCTCACCGCAGTGAGGATCTGGTCGACTACTTCCGGGGCAAGGAGGAGCCGCTACCGGAACCCGTGGTGGAGTTGATGTTCCAGACGGTGGATCTGCTTGCCACCATGCGTGAGCATGTGACCGAGGAGCGTACCGATGCCCCGGCCAGTCTGACCCGTGAGCTGGTTGAGAAGCTCTCCTCGGCGTTGGCCGGAGCGGGTGGTGAGGTGGTGGTTGCGGTACCCGACTCCTCATTTGAGGAATCCTCATTAGGGTTGGCGCCAGAAGAGTTTGCCGAACTCTGGGGAACCGTCTCGGATGAGATGGAGGAGCTGCTCTATGATATTGAAGAGACGCTGCTGGCATTGGAGAGTGCGCCAACAGATGGTGATCTGATCAGCAAGCTGTTCCGCTCCATGCACACCTTCAAGAGCAGTTCCGGAATGATGGGACTGACGGTGATGGAGCAGATTGCTCATCGCAGTGAAGATCTGGTGGACCTGTTGCGCAATCAGGGGCTGGCGCTCAGTGAGGAGAACGCCTCTCTACTGCTCAATGCACTGGATCGATTGCGAGAGCTGCATCAGTTGGCCAATGAGACCAATGGGGATGGAAAGCTGGGGGATTCGATTGACCTAATCAACAAACTGGTGGCGGCGCATGGCCGTGATTCCGGTGAGGTTGTCACTGGCTCCAGTCAGGGGGATGAGAACGGCTTTGGTTTCTTTGCGCCGGAAGAGCCTGCAGAAGAGGATGGTTTCGGCTTCTTTGAACCGGATGAGCCGGAAGGTGAAGAGGATGGCTTTGGCTTCTTTGATATGGATGCCCCGATTGAGGAGGGGGATGAAGAGGATGGTTTCGGCTTCTTCGATATAGAGGCACCGGAAAAGGAGGGGGATGGTTTTGGTTTCTTTGAGGATGATCAGAAAGACCTCTGGGAACTGACCGTTGATGAGACGCGGGATAATCTGGACGACATTGAGGCGGCACTGCTGGAGTTGGAACATGATGCCTCCAGTTTTGAACAGCTGGATCGCCTGTTCCGCGCCATTCATACCATCAAGGGGACCGCCAACGTGATGGGATTGATGCGTATCGAGAAGCTGGCGCACCGCAGTGAGGACCTGGTGGGGCTGGCGCGAGATCGTACTATTGACATTACTCCTCCGCTGGTAACCCTGTTGCTGGAGGCGATGGATCTGATTCGTGTTGGATTGGAGACCATCTTGCAGACCAAGAGTGATTTGGCAGAGGCTCAAATTGCTCCGTTGATTGTCAAGTTGCAGCGCTTTCTGGATAACCCTCATGCGGAGGCAGAGGAGGTTGTGGAGGAAGAGCAGCCTGCTGCTGAAGAGGCTCATGCGGCAGAAGAGGGTGACGAGGAGATGGAGGATCCCTCGAAGGATCCACTCTACGTGCAGATCTTTGTGGAGATGGGATGGGAGGTGCTGGAGCGCCTCAATGGTATCGTCGAGCAGTTGGCCGGTGATGCCACTGATGAACTCTATGAGCAGCTTTCGGTTGAGCTGGAAGATCTCTTTTTTGCCGCAGAACGGATGGGATATAACGAACTCTGCAGCCATTTTGAGAAGATGCGCGGCGAGAAGGATCCGATGGTGCTCAATGAAGGGGTGGGCTGGATCGGAGGGCAGTTAACCGAGCTTGAGGAGCTGTTGGGCAGTGGTCAGCTTGCTACATCTGAATCGGCAGCATCGCCTGAACCAGTGGTACCACCGATGGAGCCACTGGATACGATGCCGCAGGTTGCATCGGATGATGATTTCTTTGGCGGGAATGATCCCTTTGATGAGGTTGCGGATCAGCTACCGCACGTTCCGACTGGAGGGGATATCTATGAGCCTTCCGGGGATGATGAGGTGGACCCGGTCTTCACTCCGGTTTTTGTGCAGGACTTTCTGGAGAAGGAGGAAGAGCAGTTAATGGGATTGCGCAGTATCTGGGATCAGACCGATCTCAGTGAGCGCGAGCGCACCTCGAAGATGATCCACCTGCTGAAGGAGATCGAGGTCGATGCGCGCAAGATGGGTTATGACCATCTGATTGAAATCATCGAACAGGGATGTGGTGATCTGGACCGCGCCAGAGGAGGGGAGGCACTGGAGAGTGGACTGGAGCAGCTGGAGCTGAAGCTCTATGAGGAGTTGACGGCCATTCAGGAGGCGATTCCCGATCTCAACAGCACCGCCAGTGGTGCACCGATCGATATCTCCTGGGTATTCCGTCAGTCCCACGCCGAGCATGTCTATGAGGAGCTGGCAGAGCTCTCCGACCTGCTGGACCAGTTTGAAGAGATCCATACACAGAAAAACAGCAAAAAGCAGACCGAACTGGAGATTCAGGCGGAGAAGCATCTGCGTTCGATTCACCACTCGGCGATCTTCTATGAGATGACCGCAGCAGCAGGGCTGGCGCTCTCACTGGCTGACTTCTATTCACGAATTACCCAGCATGAGCTCAACACCAGTAATGCGTTGATCGCCCTGACACGTGACTTCGTCAGTGAACTGGGAGTTGCGATTGATGGTGTCCGTGACGGTATGAGTGCGAACAGCGGTGTGTTTGAGACCATGATGAGTCAGGTTGAAGACCTGCTCTACATGAACTCTGGCAGCACGTTGATCAAGAGCGCACGAGATGTATTGGCGTTGCTGGATCTGCCGGAGGACTTCTTCGAAGTCTTCACCCCGGATAGCCTGCATGCGGTTGGTGAGGCGCTGGAGAAGGGGTTCCATTTCTATATCGTCCATACCGATATGGACCAGAATGAAGAGATTGCCCTGGGGTTCTACCGCTGGTCCCAGTCCGAAGATATCGAGATCATCACCAACTTCACTGTATTGAAGGAGGGTCGTTCGCTGTTTGACTTCCTGGTTGCCTCTCCTCGCGAGGCTGCCGATATTCAGCGTGATCTGGTCAATATCGATCCAACGGGTGTCTTGCTGAAGCTGCGTGACAGTGCACTGCGCTCTGATCTGGAGGGGATCACCGCAAGCGATGGTGCGGATGGACAGGGCAAGTATGTATCCAGTGGTAACTTCTCTACCGATGAGCTGATGGAGACAGTGGGTGATCTGGTCTCGGTACAGGCGATGCTGCACCATGTTACCAGCTCCTTCTCCAAGATGGACTTTCTGAACCTGTTCGATCAGGAGATGAAGCGCAGTGAGGGAGACTGGAAACAGGCTCGTGCAGCGATACAGGCCGAGATGGAGTTGTGGAAGCGCCATAACGTGGTGCTGGGGCAGCTGGAGAATGAGGTTGGTGTCTCGGTAGGGCGGCTGCAGGAGCTGGTGCATCAGGCGGATGCGATCTCTGCCGGACAGCTCTTTAGCGGACTCGATGAGTGGCTCGGTGATGAGTCGGCACAGCAGAAGAAGAGTGTGCGCTTTGCCATCACCGGAGGGGATCTGGAGGTGGAGCGTGGCCTGCTGGTGAAGCTGGAAGAGCCGTTGAAGGCGCTGATGACCGCCTCTCTCTACAGTATTGAATCGGTGGTTGAACGGATGGAGAGGGGGAAATCCTCGATTGCCGAGCTGCAGGTCTCACTGCATAAATCTCATGACTTTTTTGAATTGTCCATTGAGGATGATGGCCTGGGATTTGACCAGGGTGCGCTGGCTGAACAGTTGGGGCGCTGGCAGAAGCGTGGTAGCAGTAAACAGCTCTCTGATGCCGTTGAGTGTATGCAGCAGGATGGATTTGGCGTGGTACAGTTCCATGATGGGCAGTCCGGTTTTGACTTTGCCCAGTTGCGCAAGCAGCTGGAGCCGATGGGGGGGCATCTGCGGATTCAGGAATTGGGTACCGGCCAGGGATTGCGTCTGCGTGTTCTGGTACCGTTGTCGATGGCCGTTATCAATGGCCTGGTGATCCGTATTGGTGAGGTGCGTTATGTCGTACCGGTCAATTTTGTGCGCCGTATCGTGCAGGCGCGTGCCGATCAACTGGTCTACGCCTCGGCTGATGGGGGGCAGGAGATGCTGCACCTTGATGGACAGCTGATTCCACTGAAGATGCTGGCCGGTATGGAGCTGAATGAGCATGGTGAACGGCACCTGATGGTGGTGGTTGAAGTGGGGGAGGACGGGGAGCAGGTCGCCTGTCCGGTTGATGAACTGATCGACCAGCAGCAGGTGATGATTCGCCCGTTGAAGGGGGTATTGACCGATGTGCGTGATGCTTCCGGTATTGCGGTTTTGGGTGATGGAGAGGTCGGTGTCGTGTTGCGACTCGATTCGATTCACTAGGGGGAAGATAGAAATATGCGTACATTGAAAGGAAGCAAGACCATCATTCCGGTTGCCAGTGGCAAGGGTGGAGTGGGCAAGAGCATGCTGGTGGCCAATTTGGGGATTGCGCTGGCACAGCGTGGTTACAGCACCACCGTGGTGGACCTTGATCTGGGAGGTTCCAACCTCCACACCTGTCTCGGTATCCCCAACCG
>CAYFOU010000127.1:0-6784 GCA_964344805.1 uncultured Piscirickettsiaceae bacterium
GGCCATTGTGCGGGATGCGGCGAATAGGCGCGGGTTTCTGGCATCGTTAACAGTCAATACCAATACAAGGGCAATCGTCCTCATCAGCTACACTACTCCCTTGGCATCAGAGTGGGCACGCACCCAGTTACGCATCCGCAGATAGCGCTGGCGCTCCAGCTTCCACTCCCCCAATCGGCGGTAGCGCAGGACCACCGCACGCATATCCCAGAGCAGGCTCAGCAGCAGTAGCGGAATTACGCTCCATGCGACCCATGGCAGCACCACCAGACAGCTGCCGTCATCAAAGTCGGGAGCGTAGAGGCGGTAGTTGATCATTGCCAGCGCCAGTAGCAGGATGGTTCGCATAACAGAGACTCCGGAACAGAAAACAGTCCAGTGATTGTACGACAGCGCATTCATGCCCAAGCCACCACAAGAAAATAATTTTGAACCGTGCCTTACTTCCAGCCGCTTCAGCTTTGTGGCATTGGAGAGATGATACAATTGGCCGCAAAAGAACCAACATTATTCAGTGAATCAAACGATGTCATATTGTGGCTTTGATTTCGGGACTTCAAATTCAACCGTTGGGGTTATTGAAGATGAAGCCGTCACAATGATCCCCTTGGAGTCGGATAGCACCCTTATAAGAACCGCTCTCTTTATCGATGATGAAGAGAAGGAGATCTTCTATGGCAACAGCGCCATGCAATCCTATCTGGATGGGTGTGAAGGGAGGCTGATGCGGTCAATCAAATCGGTATTGGGCACCCCTTTAATCGACAAAAAGACCAACGTGTTTAACAAGATGGTGCCCTTCTCCAGCATTATCGGTCTGTTTATTCAGGAGACCAAAAGGCGTGCAGAGGCGTATTGCAACCATGAGATAGAGAACGTGGTTCTGGGGCGCCCGGTTCGATTCAATGATGATGACGATGAGTTGGACACCCAAGCCGAAGACATACTGCGTGAGATTGCTCTGGAGAAAGGGTTCAAGAACGTAGCGTTCCAGCTTGAGCCCATTGCTGCCGCCAAGGCCTTCCAGCACAGCCACAATATACAAGGCAATCTATTGATCGTCGATATCGGCGGAGGCACCTCTGACTTCACCATTCTGATGCCTGAAGCAGATGATACTGATGATGCGGGATATCAAGTGCTGGGCACCGCCGGCATTCATATCGGTGGCACCAATCTGGATAAGGCGTTGGCACTGAAAAAGGTGATGCCGGAGCTGGGAATGGGCAGTCAGGTACGTACAGCAAATGGCAGTAATATCAACATCCCCTCCACATGGTTTCGCAACCTCTCAACGTGGCACGAAATCAACAGCCTCTACCCCGCTACGGTTATCGATGATATCCAGAATTTCCTCGCAACCTCACTCGACAAGCCTCGAACCAGACGGCTGATTGAGGTGCTAACCCACAAATTGGGGCATCAGATTCTGGAGGATGTTGAAAATTGCAAAAAGCGCCTCTCTGATGCTATTGATACCACCATCCTGCTGGATGAGATAGAAGCTGGGCTCGCTGTTGGAGTAACCAAGCATGAGCTGGAGGCCATTATTGATCCTGACCTCACTTCAGTACAAAGCAAAATCAATGAACTGGTGATGAATTGTGGATTGAAGAATGAATCAATCGATTTTATCTTTTACACTGGGGGCACAACAATGATTCCACGTGTTCGGAACAGCATTAATAACATGTTCCCCAATGCCAAAATGTTAACGGGCGATATGCTGCATAGTGTGGGTATTGGACTGACACTGGATGCCAAAGAGAAGTTCGCTTAGCGTAGCTCAGCTACTCCTTGCTGGAGGCGCTGATACACCTATCCGCTAAAAGAAAAATTCATCCTCCTCTTGGAGGATTTCATTCTGCTCTTCAGGGAGGTCGTTGAAATAGCTGCGTAGCAGCCTACGCTCACTCTCCATGGTTGTGAATTCATAAAGCGCCTTACCATAGGCCTCTCGCTCTTCTAGGCCAAATGAATTACTGGATTCGACCTTCTTTCTAGTCTCCTGCCAGACCTTCAGCATCCTCTCCAGATTCTGCATATTCTGACTGAAGCGATCCTGAAACTGGAGGACGTTGAGAATCGGTCCAACCAGCTCCCCAATTTCATGATGTGTCTGGACCAGACTATCCAGCTCCTTGATGAGCATCTGCGTATGGTTGGCTAAGAGCGCTTCCCCACTTTCACTTCTCTGGAGCTCGACTACCCTCCCTCTGGATTCCTGAATTGCCAGAAGAGTATCTTTAGACAGACTGGAGATACGATCAGCATCTTCAACCAGGATATCCAGAATCTCGACAACCGAGTTGACTATCCGATCTGCCTCATGTGCACACCAGAGCATGGAGGCCGATGAAAAGCGCCCCATCCTCTCCACAATCTGTTCCCGGTCAATCACAAGAAAAACTCCGTGGAGGTATCCCCTTGCTTAAGCTCTGGAACGGGGCGTTGCAACACCTCCTGATAAAACAACTCGGTCTCATCTGCTGAGCTGGCAAGCTGTACAACCTCTTCAGCTACAGCTTCAAAATCATCAGTATCCGCATCATGAAGAGACCTGGTGATTATTTTCCACCCTTGAGTAATGTGGTTAATCCGCTGGCTAACTGCATCCTCAAACTGTACGCAGGAGAGAATTGGTTTCATCTTTTTCTGAATCCCCTGTTCCAGCTCAATAATCGACTCAAGCTGCTGCCGAATCCTGGAAAGCTTTGAGTGCATCTCACGAAGTGAGTCACTTTGATAAACGCCATCCGTATCCACTGCACCCAGCTCAGCATCTTCTTTTTCGGAGAAATAGCCCTTGATGCAATCCTCCATCGAGCGCCCTTTCTCTTTTTCACAAAGATAATTCATCGAGAGGTCATATACGAGGAGAGCAGACTCTGTCGTTTCACTCATCGCAACCTGAGCGAGACGTTCAAATATTTCTAGAGAAAGTTGGTCCAGGCTGATAACACCATCTAGATCAGAATGCTTATTCATAAAAAACCACTGTTTAATAGCGTGAAAGCCTTATTGCTGGATAATTACATAGACGATCTTCAGCCATGAATTGTTCCAATCGACAAAAAACAGTTTGCGTCACATTCATTATCACATAACCGGAAGCAGATAAATCTACAAAAACCTACGCTCTACACCACATCAGCAGTGCAGATCATGCAGGTTTCCCATATGACTCTCAAGGAGTGAGACAACATTAATTTAATTATTGAGAGAGCATGATGCTGTATGCATGAATCTTGCGCTGATCCTCTGGCGGTAGCTGCCTGTAGTCGAAGCTGTAGATCGCATTCAGGTAGTGACTGGGGTCGTTGGGCGCTGGAAATTGTCGTCCTTCAAACTCAAGGGTCGTCAGCGGGAAAACCGCCTCCTGATCAAACCAAGCAGCCACATCCGGCATCTCACCGTCGTAGATCACCTTGGATTGAGCCTCATCCCAACCACGGTGTTTCTGTCTTAAAGAGGCGACCAGTGAAGCCCTTTTTACCGGGTCATCTTTTCCATCGGGTGTGTTCAGGCAGACTGCAGAGACGGCCCGTATATCAGCCAGCGTTTCATCGTAGATGCGCTTGTTTTCAGCACTATTCTCGATCGCCAACATGGGGTAAATATCGACAAATACCCCCTGATGGTAATCGATCTGTCGCCCTTTTTCATGGAGCTCCACGATACCGGCTCTGTTGGAGCGTAGCTTGGTGTAGTCCAATTTAAAGTTTGAGTCGGTCTGTCGGTTCTGCACAAAGATCTCATCCGACAGCTCTCCCCCAACAATGGAGAGAAACTTCTGGTAATCCTCCAGCGGCATTGAGAGGTCGATATCATCATCCCACGGGATAAAGCCCTGGTGGCGCACTGCTCCCAACAGACTGCCGGAGTCGAGCCAGTACTGTAGCTGGTGCTTTTTACACAGAGCATCAAACTCGACCAGCATGTCGAGCATAACCAACTGCGCTTTACGTAAAGTGCCGGGATCGATCATCAGGGTCTGGCTACGCCGTAGTAGTCGTACAGGGCATCAATGAGCAGGTCGGTGTACTCCCTGGTCATCTCCCCCATATGGGCCACCCTGAAGACCGTATCACGCTCTGCACCGCCATTGGGACAGACCATCACCTTGTACTGCTCTTCCATGTCATTGACGATATCCATCGCCGACTTGCCATCGGTTGGGCTGAGGGCAGTCATCGCATTGGGCATGTAGGGGGTGTAGATCTTGATCGGCAACGGCTCAATACTGGCTCGGAAGTACTCCGCCACCTCTTTTGCATGAGCGATGCTCTGGGCTACGCCACCACGGCGCTGGATCTGATTCAGTCGTGCCTCCAGCTGCAGCATGATGGTAACCGCCGGGGTGTAGGGAGTCTGTCCCCGCTCGCCGTTGCTCAAATAATCCTTGAAGTTGAAGTAGAGGGAATTCACTTCCTTCAGCACCTGTTGCGCCTTGGGGGCAAGGATCACCATGGTCAATCCCGGTGGCAGCGCCAACCCTTTTTGTGAGCTGGCAATCACCACATCGATGTTCGATTGCTGCATATCGAGCGGATCGGTCACCATCATAGAGATCGCATCCACAATATAGAGCAGGTCATGCTTCACCGCATATTCGCCCATCGCATCGAGATCATAGAGCAGACCGATGGAGGTCTCGTGCCCATTCACCACCAGCGCACTGTAATCCCCTTCTGGTGCCAGGCTATCGATATCGGAGAGGTTGGTGTTGGCCACCTTGAAGTCGGTGTGTGGCACCTCATGGGTGGCACAGATGTCGACGAAGCGTGCACCAAATCCACCGCCGTTAACCACCAGTGCATGGTCATTCTCATCCAGCAGGTTCATCACCACTGACTCCATCCCTGCAGTACCGGATGCGGTCAGGAAGAGCACCTTGGAACCCTCTGGTGCATTGACCATCTCCAACAACCCCTGCTCACAATTGAAGGTTACTTTGGAGAATTCACTGTTTCTGAAATAGGGGGTCTGTTTGGCGCCGATCTGCAGAATCTCTTCCGACATCTTTACCGGGCCTGGGGTAAAGATGGCGTACTCTTCATAAATCATTTTCGATCTTCTCCAGCTCTTTGAACTTTCTTTCGTTGTATTCCAGCAGCACGCGGTTGATGCTGATCATGTCCCTAGGGGAGAGCATGGATGACTTGCGCATGTCTCGCTGAATCAGGGAGGCGAACTCGGCAATCATATAGCGCAGTCCACACCCTTCAAACTCATAGCTGAAGGTCTGACTCTTGTTTTCATCCTCGAAACGGAGATGAAACTTTCGGGTCAGCCACCAGGGCGATGGAATATAGACATACCCCTTGGTCCCGGAAATCACCGCATCCCCTTCCGACTTGATGCCCGTTGCAACATTGGAGATCCCGATCGCACCGCCTTTGTGCTTGCTGATGATCAGGTTGGAGACATCATACCCCTCCATCCCCTGATCGAAGAAGGTGATGTCCTTACTCTCTCCCAGAATCTTGTTGACCAACAGAGAGGGATAGGAGGAGAGGATATTGGTCGCCCCCTGCGCCATGAAGGTATCGGGGTAATCCTTCTCTTTGTAGAGTGAGGTGCGTGTTGCTCTCACCTCTTTGATATCCCCGATGATCCCCTTCTTCAGCTCGGTCAGCAGTTGATTGAATGCGGGGAGAAAGGCGGTCTTCAGTGCAGAGAGCAGCAGGACCTTCTCTCTTTTGGCAATCAAGAGCAATTCCCTCAACTCGCTTTTATGGAGTGCCAGCGGGTTTTCACACAACACATGCTTCTTTGCCAGTAATGCCTTTTTGATCAGCGGATAGTGCTGCTCCAGTGCGGTATCGATATAGACCGCCACAATGTCAGTATCGAGAAAGTCATCGTAGTTGTCATGACCATACTTGATGCGTCGACTCTGCTGGGTGAACGCCTTCAGCTCGGGCAGATCGGGCGAGTAGATACGGTTGATCTTCAGGTTGGGGACATGCTCCGCCTCATCGATAAAGGCCCGGGTATCCCGCCCCAGTCCGACAATGCCCAGCTGAATCTTGTCGAAGTTCTCTTTTCTCAACGAGGTGCTGGAGATCCCCTTGGTACGCGGCAGATATTCCACCTGAGTGTACTCATTGAGATAGTCAAAGGTGCCGACCCAATCATCTCCAATGGCAAAAATATCAACATCATATTTCACCATATCCTCGGCTTTCTGTTTCTTGTGTTTCTCGATAATGACCTTATCGACAAAGTCGAGCGCCTCGATGGCCTCTACACGCGTCTGCGTGTTTTCAATCACATTCAGCTTGCCACGAGAACGGTCGTAGTTCTCATCGGTCACCCCTACAATCAAGTAGGTGCCCAGTGCTTTCGCACGTTCCAACAATCTTAGATGCCCTTGATGGAACATATCGAATGTTCCATACGTAATCACGATTTTTTTGGTATTGATAACTTGTTCCCTACAGTTACTATTTGGACAAATTATAACACCTTGTTTGTATAGATATTTTCTATACCGTGTATTTCAAATACTATGCACAGATCAGTTTTCCTCTCTCAACTTTCGAACCATGCCATATGGTTCTGGTCTATAAAAAAGAGCCATCAAATGGATGGTAACGTTGGCGAGGGTCTGAATCTCACGCTTCATCGCCTCTTTCAGCTCGTCGAGTTCTTTACTCATACCTGTCCCCTCCCTAGCTGGTTGTACTCATCCCGATACTTTCCAGACTTAGCGAGCGCACCATTGACCAATAGACCAATAGACCAATAGACCAATAGACCAATAGACCAATAGACCAAT
>CAYFOU010000127.1:6884-8806 GCA_964344805.1 uncultured Piscirickettsiaceae bacterium
ACCAATAGACCAATAGACCAATAGACCAATAGACCAATAGACCAATAGACCAATAGACCAATAAACACGCCATAAAAAACAGGAAAGAGAACAGCGATATCCTGTTTTCCCCATGCCACGATTAATACTGGTGACAGCAGCAGAAGAATCGCATAGAGGGAATAGGCCAGATTCTTCAGCAAAATCTTTTGCGCCCTCTTCTCCTCCATTGCCCGATTTATATTTCCTTCTGTTGCAACAGTCATGCTCTCGCCTCTCCAATCATGTAAGCCATCATCAATAAGGTGCCTTCCACCAGAATCTGTTCTGAGGTAATCGGGTTATTTCTAAGGTTTCCAAACCACATCCTGATCGCGGTTTTCATCCCTCCCTGCTCCACAATGTTTCGCTTTATTACAACAGCCATGTGATACCCTCGCCGGTTGGTTTTTTGTCGTTATGGGCCGTTATTAGCCTTGATGGACACATCCTAACAACTGTTAGGATCAAGAGGTTTTTTACATGGATATTGGCGAAAAAATAAAAGAGATGAGAGAATCAGAGGATTACACGCAAAAAAAATTGCTGAACTGGTCGAAACCACTGTTCACACAGTCACAAATTATGAAAATGGACGGCATTCTCCAACCAGTGAGATCCTGCAAATCATCTGCAAACAGTTCCCCCACTACACCCTCTGGCTGATGACCGATCAGACCAACCCAGAGGCCGGGCAGGTCAGTCCCACCATCCGGCGAGATGAACAGAAACAAGGTACCGGCACCGCTGGCCAGTCGAATTTTGGAGCGTTGGAAAAACCATGAGTGAAGAGAATATCCAAGACAATGAAGAATTAGGTTCTGAAAAGACCAACACAGATAATGCTCCAACCAACAATGACAATTCCCTTGAGACTGGAATAAAGGCTGCTGCGGTCTTAGCCAACAAAGTCCCCCCTCTGTATGAAGATGCTTTCCAGCCTGCCGCCAAAGAATTAGGAAAAACTCTTGAGATTACAACTCGTGCAGTTAATGCAGCACTATCACCTGTAAAAGGATTGGTTTGGGGAATTGAGGAGCTTAATGATTTTATCAACAATAAACTTGCTGAAAAACTGCATAACGTACCGGAAGAAAACATACAAACACCAGACCCCGCTGTAGCTGGTCCAGCCCTTGAATCACTAAGATATACAGGCCATAAAGAGGAGTTAAGCGACCTTTATGCAAGCTTGATTGCATCCGCCATGGACGCAAAAACTGCACATACTGCGCACCCCGGATTTGTAGAGATTATCAGGAATCTTTCTTCCGATGAAGTAAAGGTATTCGAGACGATCATAGCAAATCAAGTTTACCCCATTATCGATATCAAGAAAATACTACCTGATAATGGCGGTGAATCCGTCGTTCATCCTCTCATGTCAACATTAGGCGAAGATGCCAACTGCGACATTAAAGAGATGACTCCCTCATATTTAATCAATCTGGAAAGATTAGGTTTAATTGAGATTGTGAGGAACACGTTTCTTACCAGAGAAGGTGCTTATGACAAGATATTGAATGATCAATCAGTAACAAAGCATGTCCAAATGCTTGAAGCCGTCAGCAATTTTCTCCACGGAGGAGAACTCAAATTCGACTATAACAAGCACTTTACAGCTCCCACCCCGTTTGGAAAATTGTTTTACAACGCCTGCAAACGAACGGTAAAAATAAGAGCTGAAGTATCTACTGATGAGCAACAACCAGATACTGAGAACATTGATTAAAATTGCTTTGGCAATCCCGCCTGTTGCAGCACACCGTTTGCTGTATGGCGGGAGAGAATCTTTCCATCGACTACAAAATAGTGATCAGAGACCGGGCTGTACCAGATTTCATGGTCGCCCTTACCTTGTCGTTCGAAGTAGCAGCCCGCCTTTTTGAGCATCTTCTTTAGCC
>CAYFOU010000128.1:0-8786 GCA_964344805.1 uncultured Piscirickettsiaceae bacterium
GGATGGCCCCGGCACACTGATTACATTTGAGGAAGAAGGAATGGAGCAACCCGTAATCTCCGGTATCGCGTTCCAGCGCGATGAGGCCAAACTGACCATTCGTGGTGTACCCGATCAGCCCGGTGTGGCGAGCAAGATTCTGTCGTCGATCTCCGATCAGAATATCGAAGTCGACATGATCATTCAGAACATCTCCAATGATGGCACCACCGACTTCACCTTCACTGTGCATCGCAATGACTATACCCAGGCGATGGAGGCACTGGAGAAGATCGGCAGTGAGCTGGAGGCGCGTGAGACGGTAGGGGACCAGAAGATCGTCAAAGTCTCTCTCGTGGGTGTAGGGATGCGCTCCCATGCCGGTATCGCTACCAAGATGTTCGAGGCGCTGGCGGGCAAGGGGATCAATATTCAGATGATCTCCACCTCGGAGATCAAGATCTCCGTCATTATCGATGAGGATTATCTCGAGCTGGCGGTACGCGCCCTGCACGATGCCTTCGAGCTGGAAGCAGAACCAGAAGTGGCATAACCTTCATTCTACTATTGCATAACATCAATAAAACATGAAGTTCTGATGTTCTAGCAATTATTTGAATGGAGGGTATACTCTCCAAAATCAATGGCATGAAGCCGTTGAGGGGAACCTACAATAAAAAATGGAGAGAAGGAGAGGGAATGCTAATTCTGACAAGGCGAGTCGGAGAAACGGTTCGAATTGGAGATGATGTGTCGATTACTGTACTGGGCGTGAAGGGGAACCAGGTACGGATCGGCATCGATGCTCCACGTGAAGTGGCCGTTCATCGTGAAGAGATCTACCAGAAAATTCTGGAAGAGGAGGATGATCTCGCAGATCGCTAAATGGCTGTAAAAAAGTCGATAAAACTGTACTGCTTATCTTTACCTGATGACGCTGTACAGGTATCCTATGCGCCGCTTCTCAAGAGTAGTGTAGTTCAGAGAAGTGAAATTCAAAACTGAATGGAGAAGTGGCCGAGAGGCTGAAGGCGCTCCCCTGCTAAGGGAGTATGGGGTTAATAGCTCCATCGAGGGTTCGAATCCCTCCTTCTCCGCCATTACATTGCAGGAAATAAGCCCGTGAAATATAGTGGTATTTTGCGGGCTTTTTTGTGCATGGTAAAAAATACATGACAAATAGAGTATGGTATTCGAATTCAACCGGTTGATTTGGTATGTTTGTCTTTAAATTATGCAAAGGTATAACCAGAAGCTGTTTTATTTGTAATTGGTTGAGACTAATTCATACTATTTAGTAGAGAGGATAAAGTTATGGATGCTGTAATCAAGACGGTATTGGTGGTGGATGATAATCGTCTGCCACGGATGATGGAACACTCGATACTGGGAGAGCACTTTCCTGAAATGACGGTGCTGGATGCGGGTTCCGGAGAGGAGGCGCTGGAGGTTGCACGGGCCAATCAGATTGACTTGGCATTACTGGATATCAATATGCCCGGCATGGATGGTATGGAGCTGGCAGAACATCTCAAAGAGGGGGCTCTGGCGACCCATATCTGCTTTGTAACGGCCAATATTCAGCAGTTTATCCGTGACAAGGCGGAACAACTGGGGGCTCACTTTATTCCCAAGCCGGTTTCTGAAGAGAAGCTGGTGGCACTGGTTAACCAGATCGGAGGGGCATAGTGAGTGCGCTGGGCTTTAATGATCTGCAGCATGAGGTATTGATTGAACTGCTCAATATCAGTGCCGGTGCTGCCGCTGATGTATTGAGCCAGATGGCCAACAGCGAGATCCGTTTGACCATTCCCAAGCTGTTTCAGATTCCACGCCGTGAGGCCTATACTCTGGTTCAAGAAGGAGGTGAGGAGGGTATTGTCTCGATCAATATGGAGATTGGCGGCTTTTTCTCTGGAGAGGGCATTCTGCTCTTCTCCCAACAATCCAGTCTTTCTCTGGTGAAGGTAATACTCTCGGAGCAAGTGCCACTGGAGATGTTGCATGAATTGGAGGAAGAGGCGTTGACCGAGGTGGGCAATGTGGTGCTGGGGGCCTGTCTGGCCACGTTTGCCGATCTGCTGGGGGAGAAGATGGTCTGTTCGGTGCCTTTCTGTCTGCAAGGCACCCCGAACGAACTGCTGACCAGTGAACAGGCTGATGTAGAGGTGCTGTTTATCTGTGTTGATTTTGCCCATGAACAGGGGCAGGCGCGCGGTTTTGTCTCTCTGATGTTTGATGTGGCCTCGGTGCGGAACATCTCGATGGCTATTGATAATTATCTGAAAAAGAATGGGTTGTTATAGGGAAGGGCGATCATAATGGCTAATGCGGTTGATATTCTGCAGCGTCTTAATACCGGGGTATTGGTAGTGGATGGTCAGGAGCGCATCATTTTCTGTAACCAGTGGTTTGTGAAGGGGATGGGGTGTCATGAGGAGGTGATTACCGACCATAAGTTGACAGAGCTTTTTCCCCGTTTCAAGGAAGGGAGGCTTCATCAGGCATTTACCGATGCGATTGAATTCGGGATCTCCTCGGTGCTCTCTCATTCGTTGCATGGCAATATTTTTCCGTTGAGCAGCAAATATGGGGATCCAATTGACCATGCCATCTGGATTCAGGCGATGCAATCCGAGGATCGCTGGGATGCGCTGATTCAGATCAGTGATGTATCCAGCTCAACACGTCGAGAGCGCTCACTGCGCAAGGCCTATCGTGCCGCCGAAGAGGCGGGGAAGGCGAAGGAGGAGTTTCTTGCGGCGATGAGCCATGAGTTGCGTACCCCGCTGACAACGATTATTGGTAATAGCGAGATGCTGGCCGAGCAGGAGAGTGATCATGATCGGCTGGAGATGATTGATACCATCGAAGCCGCTGGCAGGCGGCAGTTGGCGCTGGTCAATGACATTCTCGATATGTCTAAGATCCAGTCCGGCAAGTTCACCATCCATGAGGCCCCCTACAATCTCTCGGTACTGCTCAAGGAGCTGAAGCATATGCTGGCAATCAATGCCAGAGATGCAGGATTGGATTTGGTAGTTGAACAGAAAAGTGATGAGCCCTACCTGTTGCAGGGGGATGGGCAGCGCATCGGACAGATTCTGATTAACCTGATCGGCAATGCGATCAAGTTTACCGAAGAGGGGAGTGTCAAGCTCGTTGTCTGGCATGAGCGCAAACACCTCTTCTTTCAGGTGCGTGATACTGGTATCGGGATGACACCGGAGACTATTGATCGGCTGTTTGGTCGTTTTGAGCAAGCGGATGGCTCTATCTCCCGGCGCTTTGGTGGCAGTGGGCTTGGGCTCTTCATCTCTGAGAATCTTGCCTTATTGATGGGGGGCAGTATTGATGTGTCGAGCCAGCAGGGGGTGGGATCGATCTTTCAATTGATCTTGCCCTATAAGCCTACAAGGGTTGCAGCCAGCCAGGATCGTGAAGGGAAGGAGGGCCGGGTGCTGCATGAGGTGCTGAATGGGCATGTGCTGATTGCAGAGGATACCCCGGAGCTGCAGCTGCTGGAGCGGCGTATGCTGGAGGGGCTGGGGCTGGAGGTCACTACCGCCAACAATGGTGAAGAGGCCTATGAGCTGACCATCCATTCCGGGCCTTTTGATCTGATTCTGATGGATATGCAGATGCCGATTCTTGACGGTATCGGTGCCACCAAGCTGATCAGAGAGCGTGGCATCAAGACCCCGGTGATTGCGTTGACAGCCAATGTGATGCAGAAGCATCGGGACGCCTTTGTTGAGGCGGGCTGTGACGGCTTCCTGGGTAAACCGTTTGAAAAGTACGAGATGATTCAGGTGTTGAAGAAGCATCTGCCACAGAAACCGGCTGCTCCATCCTCTGCACTGGATGAGGTCAATGATGAGATCATGGGGCTCTTTATCGAGAGCATTACCCGTCACAAGGAGGGGCTGACTGCGGCATTTAAAGCAAAGGATTGGGATCAGGTATATGACATCGCCCATGTACTGAAAGGGAGTGGTCGCCCTTTTGGCTATTCCGAGATGAGCAATATCGGTGCGGCTACCTGCAAGGCGGTGGAGAGACAGGATTATGAGTTGGTGACCCGGCTGGTAGAGCGACTGATGGGAGAGATGAACAAAGTGGTTCCTTAGAGAAGGGAGAGGAGATCAGCGATTTAACAGCTGGCGAATCGGCTCCATCAGGTCACTGGCCAACATCCCGCGTTCACCTTCGGCAGCAGCCAGGTCTCCCGCCCTGGCATGGATCCATACGCCGGTTTTGGCGGCATCTAATGGAGATAATCCCTGTGCCAGCAGTGCACCAACGATACCGGTCAACAGATCCCCCATGCCTCCACTGGCCATGCCCGGATTACCGAATGGGCAGAGAGTGAAGGGTTTCTCTCCATCACTGATCAGGGTACCGTTGCCTTTCAACACCACCACACCCCCGTAGTGCTGCTGCAGCTGTTGGACGGCCTTAAACCGGTTTTGCTGTACCGCCTCTGTAGTGGTATCCAGCAGTCGTGCCGCCTCTCCTGGGTGCGGTGTCAGTATCCGTTCTTCACTACGGATCGGGTGTTGTGCGATCAGGTTGAGAGCATCGGCATCAACCACCAGCGGCAGCCCGGATGATTGTGCCGCCTCCAGCAGCTCTCTGGCCCATCGACTCTGCCCCAGTCCGGGACCGATGGCGACCACGGTGGCACGCTGCAGTAGCGGGGCCAGAGCCTTGGTGCCGGATACTCCATGCACCATCAACTCGGGACGATTCTGGTTGAGGAGAGGGGCGTGGTCCGGGTGGGTGGCGACCGAGATCAGCCCGGCACCGCTACGGGCTGCAGCCTCGGCAGCGATGCGAATGGCACCGGCCATTCCCGGACCACCGCCTATTAGCAGGAGGTGACCGGCATCCCCTTTGTGGAAGGCCCTTCTTCTCTTCTCCAATGGCGGGATGGTCTGTAGTAGCCAGCCGGAAGGGGGGTGATGGTCCAGAGGATTGATATCGAGTGGAGCCAGCTCCAACTTGCCACAGTGGTCCGGGCCATCGGCGGTAAAACAGCCCTGTTTGTAGGCGATCATGGTCAGGGTATGGTCTGCCTCCACCGCAATCCCCATCGCAACGCCTCGATCGGCATTGAGGCCGCTGGGGAGATCGATGGAGAAGATGGGGGTACCGCTTTGGTTGATCTGCGTTACCGCATCATGCCAGAGCCCCTCCAGATTTCGCTCCAGTCCAATACCGAGCAGGGCATCGATAATCAGATCTCCATCGATCCTGGTTTCCGGGGTGTAGGGGATCGGGGTAATCCCGGTAGTGAGCATCTCATGATAGGCCTCTGCCGCCTCGCCATGCAGCTTGGCCGTGTCACCCAACTGGATCACCGTGACCGAAAAACCGACCGTAGCCGCTAGATGGGCCACCACATAACCATCTCCGGCGTTGTTGCCCAATCCACAGATCAGAGTGAGTGCTCTGGCCTCGGGCCACTGCCGCTGAATCACTGTAAAGGCCGCTGCTCCTGCCTGACACATCAGGGAGTAGCCGGATCTGCCTGCCGTAATTACCGCACGATCAATCTGCTGTACCTGTTGTGCCTGGTAAAGTGGGAGGAGAGAAGGAGACATCAGCTATTGAGTAGAGCGACTGTTGCCTCACCACTGGCCCGGTCCACCACAAACAGCAGCTCACAGTACTCCTGCAGGGTGCTGGGGGGGGTAGGGTCATCTGCACAGTTACAACCACCGATGATGCCGGAGAAGAAGATCCCGGCCTTGACCTCAGTGGCAGCGGGCTTCTCTTCGATATGCAGGATCACCGCAGAGAATGGCTCGTCGTAGCTGACCACGGAGGTGTGTTCCAGCCCTTTCTGCAGAGGCAACTGCTGATGTTCCAACTGCTCAATCTCGTGCTTGAAATGGGCCTTGAGGTCGTCACTGGCGGTGTCTGGTTGAATAGGGGAGAATTGAATCATCCCGCTATTGTAGCAATGGATCGGGCACGGCTGAATTTGTGCGTGATCCTTGCAAACCATTTGACATCCTTTTCCTGGAGCATAATGATCGATATAGATGAACAGGATTACACCACTGCCGGTTTTACTGCTTGTGATTACCTCTGGCGCCATTGCCGAGGGGGTTGTGTTGCCCGGACTGGGGGACTCTGATGAGCGACGCTGGCAGTCGGTGGATGATCAGATGGGGCTATCCGCCTATGAGGCGGCCACCCGCAATAACGTTAAGGTGATGGGTAGCTCGATTGGGGAGTATCTGAAAATTACCGGGGTGCCGGAGGGGGTGTTGGGGGCAACCGGATCTGCGGTTCGTCTTTTCAGTGGAGAGGAGATCAAGCTGTTCAGCAGTCAGGGGCTCTCGATCAATACCCGTGGCGGCGGGGAGGAGGATGGTGGAGCCTACCTCAACTATTCGGTTGACTGGTAACCCATAAATTTCACCCTGTGAAAAGATCTGCATCCAGAACACGGCTCAGTGATCTGCTCTATGTGATCACCGCCTTTGCGCTGATCTGGCTCGCCTTCTCCATGTTGCTGGAGAGTCCGCCTCCACAGGTGATGGTCTCCGAGCAGGGGAGAGTGGTGACCCTGCATGCGGATCGTTCCGGCCACTTTGGTGGGGCGGGGCAGATCAATGGGGTACCGGTTGATTTCCTGATTGATACCGGGGCCAGCTATCTCTCGATTCCACTCTCGATGGCCGATTCACTCGGGCTGAAAATAGACCGTTCTCCCGCCAATCGGGTGCTGCTCAATACCGCAGCGGGACAGGTGACTGCCTACCGGATTTTGGTTGACTCGGTCCACTTTTCGGTGATTGAGCAGCGCAATGTGATGGCGGTGGTGGTGCCCAAACTGCACCGTCCGTTGCTGGGGATGAATTTTCTCAGCAAGCTGATGATGCAACAGCAGGGGAAGAGGATGGTGCTGCAGGTGGGGCCGGGCTAATCCTCGCCCAGCTCCTGATAGTTTTTTGGAACAAAACGGGGGCTGCAGATCGCATAGAAGAGCAGATCCTCGGCTCCGGTATTGGTAATACGCTGGCGGCACATCGGCGGGATTACCACCACATCACCCGCAGTGACCGCTTCTGCCGGTAACTCTCCGATCTCTACCACTCCGCTTCCACTGATGATGGCGTAGCGTTCTGTGGTCTCCGCAAGGCGGTGCCAACGGGTGGTGACTCCCGGTTCCACCCGTGCAATGGCAATCGACAGTTCGGGATCATTGTTGCTGTTGGAGACCTCGGTAATGTGGCACCGTTCGCTGGTATAGAATGGTGTTCTGGTGGCCTGCTTCAGGATTGCTGCTTTCATGGTGGAGAGAGGGCTGCTGTGGATCAATCGACACAATCGTAACGGATGGAATACGACCACTCAACGAAGGCGGGGAATCAGGGTGATCTGATCAAACACTTTGCACTCGTGCAGAGCGTGGTGCGGATGGCCCCATCGGCGAATGCCCCTTTTCACTATGTAGAGACCCATGCCGGACGCCACCACTATATTGTGGATGACTCCTCATCCAGTTGGCAGCGTGGTGCCGGGGCCTTTATTCAGTGTTACCGTGCCCAGCCAAATAGTTCCCCGGAGCTGGATGCCCTTTATACGCGGCTGAGTAGTGGGGATGACTATCCCGGCTCCTCTCTGGTGGTGTTCGAGCAGCTGCAGCAGATGGGGGTTGAACCCCGATTTACACTGTTTGATACCGACCCAGAGGTGATGGAAGCACTCAATCGGGACTATCCACAAGTGGAGGTAGAGCTCCATTGTCGGGATGGGTATCAGGGGGCAAGGGCACAGCAGAAGATCGATCTGCTATTTATTGATCCTCCAAATATCCATTCCGGGGCGGGTGGTCAATTCGATGACTATCGAGCCTTACTGGAACAAGCGATTGCCCAGCAGATTCCCTTTGTCAGCTGGAATTCGTTACATGGAACGCCCGGTGGAGAGGGACCCAGTGCGACCTGTTGTGCAATTCAGCGGCTGGCAGAGCAACATAAGGTCGTTATGTTTACGGTTCGCTGGTCCGCTTGGAGAGAAGAGATGTGCGGTTGCCAGATGCTCCTTTCCCATCCAGAGGCTCAGAAGAGTATGGTTGCTGTGGAGCCACTTGCCAGGCTGATGGGGTGGGCATTTGAATGTATAACCGGTCAGGGGCAAAACTGAATCAATCAGAATAATGATATTTGTAGGGTTTTGTAGGTTTTGAATAAGTGGGTATGGATATACTTATTCAATACTAAAGTCCCATTTAAAGAAGAAAGGTTATTTGCCCCATGTTTACACGTATTGCCCAACTATTGATTGCCGCCACTTTTTCTTTGATTGCAACCACTGCATCGGCTGAACCTGCACCTTTTGGTCTGACCATTGGTAAAACCACTGTAAGTGATCTGAATAGATTTCCATATACCGTTTCTGAAAGTGCCCATCACTGGGGTGAAGGGGCAGCCTATAAACTGGATACACTTCCCAAAATGGATGGATTGGTGGATGTCGAGATGACGTTTGACCACAATCAGGTATTACAGAGTGTGGCTGCAGAATTTGCTGCAGAAAAATATGCCGCCCTGCTGAATCTCCTGCAAAGTAAATATCGTCTGGTGGATAACAGTATTCCATTTCATGGTAGCCGATATGCAGTACTGGAGGATGGCCAAACTCGTATCTACCTTGAAGCCCCCCATATGCACGGTGGCTCCGTCTCCCTCAGCTACATCAATAAGATGTTTCTCGGTGATTTGGTGAAGGTTAAATAGAGTCTCCTCAAAAACAATATCATGTTGATATTAAATGAATATATTGCTGAT
>CAYFOU010000129.1:0-8744 GCA_964344805.1 uncultured Piscirickettsiaceae bacterium
TGGCTCTGGTGTTGAGCTATTTTCGGTTGAAAAAAATGGGTTAGTGTTTTAACTGTACAAACAATACAGTAATAAAACAACCGACATCAATGAGGAGCCCCACACAATGAAGATGAAAAGCACACTGCTTCACTATGGCGCAGCACTTCTGCTCTCTGGAGTAGTTGCAACCGCAACCGCAGCAGGCATCAAGATCACCCCATCCATCGCCTCGGTTATGGTCGAGCACAATGGAGAGGAGATGGCCGTACAGCGCAGTCAGGACCCCAACCATGTGGCTGATCCCACCTGGACCCAGACCAGCCGCCGCTGTCCCCCCTTCTGTGTGCAGCCACTGCACGCCGCTCCCGGTGTTGAGACCGTCGGTATCGCCGAGGTGGTCGACTTTATGCGCAACGAACTGGCCGTCGAGGCGGGACTGATCATCGATGCCCGTACCACAGACTGGTACTCCAGAGGTACCATTCCCGGCTCTGTCAACATCCCTTTCACCCAGCTCAACCGCTCCAAAGGGGCCGATGAGTTGACGCTGGAGGCCGCCTTCGCCAAATTTGATGTGCCTCACACCGAACAGGGGTGGGACTTTTCCAATGCCAAGACCTTGATCCTATGGTGCAACGGCTGGTGGTGTGGTCAGTCTCCCGCTGCGATCCGCGGACTGTTGAATGAAGGGTATCCACCGGAGAAGCTGAAGTATTTCCGTGGCGGGATGCAGAACTGGGCACTCTACGGGATGACCATTGTCCACTAGAGAATTCCAGATTTAGACCATAACGGCGAGGCTCTTCTGCTGTCTCGCCGTTTTTTTGTTCTGGCAGAGCACTAAAAGTTCTGTCGCGCCTCGATAAAGAGGCGATCATTCTCCCCCCAATCAGGTGGCAACAGTGCGCTCTGATACCAGATCCCGCCACCACTGACTGACCAGTGGTCATCCAGGTCGTATTCCACCGAGAGGCGGCTGTATCCCCCCTCATCCAGTGAATCCCCATTGCGCAGCACCACCCCTTTCAGGTGCAGGGTGTCATTATTCAGGTCGTGCTGATAGGCAAATACCGTCTGCCAGCTGCGCTGCTGTTGGTAATCGGGGGCATCAAACAGCACAGGCAGATAATCATCGATCTCCCGCATCACGGTCTCCAGCGACAGAGTGATATCACGGAAGCCGCGATACTCCCCCCCCAACAGCAGATCAAGGCGTTGACGATCCACCGCCTGCGCATACTCCAGCCCATCCAGCCAGGCAATCTCCCCCTTCCAGAGCCAGCTTCCCTGCGCCACATTGAGCGCCGCTCCGAGCTGGTTGATTCGGGCATAACGTAGCTGGTTACGGCTCAGATCCTTGTAGGGAGTGTTGCTGTTGAGCCGCGCCCCATAGAGGGAGAGATCCCAACCGGAGAATCGTCCCATTGCCGAGAAGCCCCACTCGGCACGATTCAGAGAGTCCTCTGGAAATTGCTCCGGTACGGCCAGCGCACTACACTCACTCTCACTCAGTCCACCAGGTACCGAGAAATCACTGCCGCAGGTGGCTGTGAGGCTGGGGCGCTGCTCTGGAATCATCAATGCGGTAAGGCTCCAGGGGCCGAGATAGTAGTCGGCACGCGCCATCCCCAACGGCAGACGCAAGGTCTCGATCTCTCCCAACCCGGGTTCCCGCTGGTCCATCGGATTGATGGTATCGTTGACCCGCAGATAGTCGGACTGTCCCCAGACCACAATCTGCCGCCCCACCTTCAGATCCAGATCCTGATTGAGAGAGCCCCGCAGCCAGAACTCTCCAATCTCCAGATCCTGCTGGTAACGGTCCAATACCGTCTGGGGGTAATCCCCGGAACCATTCAAAGAGTAGGCAAAGTCGTGGCGGAAGTAGCTCTCTCCATGCAGGCGCCACCCCTGATCCAGCGGAACCTCCGCCTCCAGCCACAGCTTGGTCGAGAGTTTGGAGAGCCCCCGATAATCGGGACGACTGGCAGCGCTGGGCGCTGAATGGGCCGTGTTCCAGGAGAGGGCATTGAGCCAGTGACCGCGCAAGCTCCACTCGGATTCCGGGGCACTCTTCTCTATGGAGGCAAGCTCTTCAACAACGGGGAGATCCTCATCAAATCCCTCCAGTGCCCCCTCAATCGAAAGCACTTCGTCCTCCAGATCCATTACAGCTGGAGACGCCTCCTCTTCTTCAAATCCCTGCAGAGCATCCTCCAGCGACAACTCTTCTTCCAAAGGCTGCGCAGCAACCGTCAACGGTACTCCAATCAGAGCGGCCCCCAACCAACGGAAATGGATCACGAGTACTTCGTCAACATGGTATTGGCTGTTTCAGAATCTCCACCCTGAGTACAAGACAAGGCGCAGCTATGCCGGTATAGCCACCCTATATCAAATAGCTGTAACGCTGTATTGTGCTCAGGGTGGGATTCCCTTTGGGCAAGCCTGAATAGGGCCATCTGCTTCGTTATCCTCTCTTGAATTAACTGTGGTTAGTCCTGCGTTCGTCTGCCTTGCAGCTCACCCTATTCAGGCTTGCTGAGACTGCCAATACCATGTTGACGGAGTACTAGGCCCCCTTCTCCAGCCGCCGTACGGTAAACATCTGCTCATCCAGAGGTTGGTCATAGCGCACATTGTCATAACGGATGATGGTCTTGTGCTCCACCTTCTTCCCCTGCTTGGTGGTCATGGTGGTCTCCAGCGGGGTCCACACCCCATCGATCTGCTCCAGGCGCTTGATGTCGAGATAGCGCAGACGGCCCCGCTTCTCCATCCAGCGTACCGCACGCACCACCATCGGAATATCCTTGCGTACGAAGAGTACCGCCTGCTTGTAGCCGGTCTCCTCAATCACCTCCGGGCTCTTTGGGACCGCCTTGATCTGCCACGCAGGATGGCCATGCACCTTGGTCTCCTTCATTACCGTGAAGGTGTAATCATCGAGATCGGGATCGGTCATGTCGGAGTAGTTGAAGTCCGACCCCATGAAGCTGCCACTCTTGTCATCATTGGCAATACGCTTGCTCTTCTTCAGTGCAGGCAGGTAGAGCCACTGGTCATCATCCCTGCCCGGCGCATCGTAGTCATAGGTGAGAAAACCGGTATTGCGCACATCGGTTGGGGAGAGAAAGAAGAGCAGGCTGTAGGTATCGACGCCCCGATCCTGCGACCAGCGGCGCATCTTGCGTACCCGCTCCTTGCCACGGCGGTCGATCAGCCGCATCTCCATATCCATCACCGCGTTATCCCCGTCATCACGGGCATTCACCGCCTCCATGATGTCACGCCCATCCATCGCCATGGAGAGTGAGGCCACACCCAGCAATCCGGCTCCAACCACGGTTGTGATTAATCTTTTCATCCTGAAACCCTCTCCCGTACTCCAAAGATCAGCGTCATCAACGCCGGTGCCAACAGCAGATCTGCCCCCAGAGCCAACACAATCGCCAGTCCGGTCAATCCACCAAAGTTGAGCAGATTGTTCATCTCGGAGGCCATGAAGATGATGAACCCGAGACTCAGCACCGTGGTGGTCACCACCATCGCCCGCCCCGCAGTGTGGAGGGTGTGGCGGATCGCCTCCACCGTATCTCCACCACTTTGGCGATAGTAGCGCTGGAAGTTGTGCATGAAGTGAACGGTATCATCCACCGCCAGCCCCAGCGCAATACTGCCGATCAACATGGTGAAGGCATCGAGTGGCAAACCAAACAGCCCCATCACCCCCAGTACGATGGTAATCGGCAGCAGATTGGGGATCATGCTGATCAGTCCAAGCCGTACATGGCCCACCAGCAGAATCATCATGATGGTGATGACAAAGGCCGCAATAGTGTAGCTCTGCGCCATACTGGTCATCATCGCATCCAGGGTACGCGCAAAGATCATCATCAATCCGGTTACCCGGCTCTCTGCCACCTCACCCAGTGCTGCATCAGCACGCGTCTGCACCTCATCCACCATCGTTGTGTAGGCACCGGCATCCCGCCACGGCAGGCGCAGGGTGAGACGGGCAGTCTGCAGCTGGGAGTCGACCATGTTCTCCAGATCATCGGAACCACTGTTCTCGAACAGCAACAGCTCCTGCGCCACCAGTTCCCGGCTCTCCGGTACCTTGTAGTGGCTGCTGCGATTCTCATTCAGCGCCTGGTTGGTCTCGCGCAACACATCAACCACGGAGATGCGTTTGCCGGTAGCCAACTGCCCCTCTCCATCACCCAGCTCGGTCATCCCATCCTGAAGCTGAGCCAGCGCACCGATCAATTCAGGATTATAGAGCCCCTCCGGTTCACCACTATCAACCAGAATCTCTACCGAAATGGTGCCATTGAGATCCCGATCGATGTGCTCAGTGGCCAGACGAATCTGCTTCTCTTCCGGGAACCAGTTCATCACATCATGCTTGAACTGCAGCTGGGTGATCCCGGCAACCGAGATTACAAAGAGCATCAGCGCCGCAAAGACCACGGTAGCCGGATGGGTGGTGGCAAATGCAACGGCACCATCGAGCAGACGATCCATTGGCTGACTGTGGGTGGTCCCCTCGGCATCCGCCTCATCCCGTTCCACTCGCTGGCGTACCGGCAGAATGGCCAATAACAGCGGCAGCAGAATCAGCGAGTAGAGCATCGCAAACAGCACACCGATGCCACCAAAGGCCCCCAATTCCGCCACCGCCCCCAGCTCTGCAGTAGAGAAGGAGAAGAGCCCTGCTGCCGTGGTCAGACTGGTCATCACCACCGCCAGTCCTGAGTGGCCCAGGGCAAACTGAATCGCCTCCTGCTTGTCCCCGTTATGGTCATAACGGCGATAGAAGATGGAGAGGACATGAACCGAGTCCCCGATCCCCACCGCCAGAATAAAGGAGGGGAGAATCTGTGTCGGCAGCTTCAGCGGTACTCCGCTCAATCCCATCATTGCAATGGTCGCCAGCAGGGAGAGAATCACCACCAGCAGCGGGGCCACCACCCCACTCTTTCTGCGAAACAGCACAAAGAGGAAGAGGAAGATAATCGCCACCATCGACAGGGTGAACTTGCGCATGTCGCTCTGCATCGCCTGCTTGAGGATCTCCATCACCATCGGCGAACCGGCCACCTCGATCGGGAAATCCTCTCCCTGATACTGCTCCACCAGCCTCATCACCGCATCCACCACCTCACCATTCTCCTCATCGGTGAGGAAGGTACGCTCCTCTGTGGCGATCACATCGACCGGCGCTTCATCAAAGCCTTCGCTGAGAGGATCAAATTCTGCCTCCCCCCCAGAGAAGGCGCGGGTCTCAATCACCACCGTGGTTACGCTGCCATCCTGGGAGATCAGCAGATCGCGATAGAAGGGGTGGTTCATTGCCGCCTGCTTCAGTGCGGCCCGCCCCTCTTCGGTGTCGGGAAAGGCCTGCAACAGATCCTCCACCAGCAGCTCATCCTCCTTGCCGACGGTATAGCGCACATTGACCAGACTGGTAACCTCATCAAGATGGGGGACCTGCATCTCGAGATCGACATGGAACGCCTTCAGCTTGTTGAGAAAGTCGGCATCAAACAGATCGGCAGGGCGTAGCGCAATCAGCACCACCTCCTCTCGCCCGAACTGTTCACGAAAACGGTTGTAGTCGAGCAGAATCGGGTCATCCGCCCGCAGAAAGCCCTCATTGGAGGTATCGATGGTAATCTTCGAAAGGTTGCTCAACAGCAGTGCGGTCAGCACCAGCACCAGTGCCAACATCCCCCATTTCCACTGTATCAACATCCCGGCAAAACGAGCGAATCCCTGCTCTATTGCAAATCGGTTCATGGTTTACGTACCCTTAAATAATAGATGGTTATTGGTGTACGCCCCCCTTACGCACCGCCGGTTATCTCAAACCGTTACTCCAGCATAGTTGCTGTAGTGATAAACGCCAAGTATAGCCGACAACGTTCTATCCATCTCCGGGTTTATCCCACTGATGATAGCAGCAGTGCCTTCCCTTGCCCTGCTGCTTTGCCCGGTACACCGCCTTATCCACCGCTTTCAACAACGTTTCACCATCACTGCAAATCCGGATAGAGTGCAGCAACTGTTCAGATAGTAACTCAGCAGCGGTTAGAACTCATCCCACTCATCGTCACCACCAATGGTAGCCGGTGCAGAAGAGGTCACAACGGGAGCGGATGCAACAGCTGCCTGGGCCACCTGTTTGGGGGCAGAAGTTGCAACGGGCTGCGTATCTATTTTCTTTTTCGCCTCCGGTGCTGAAGCCACTGGCTGCGAGGCCGTATGCGCACTCTCATGTTGATCCAGACGGAACTGCTCCACCTGTTCAATCAGTGCTCGGGCCTGCTTGCTCATTGACTGACTGGAGGCCGCCAATTCATCAACCAGACCGCTATTTTGCTGGTTCACCCCCTCCAGCTGATTGATCGACTGGTTAACCTGCTCAACCCCCTGAGCCTGCTCCTGACTGGCAGTGGCAATCTCACTGACGATATGGTTCACCTTCTTCACGGAATCCTGCAGTGAATCGAGCACCTCACCACTGCGCCCGACCAGTACACTGCCCTCATTCACCCGTTGTGCACTCTCTTCAATCAGCGCGGTGATCTCCTTGGCTGCCTCTGCAGAGCGCTGTGCCAGTGTCCGCACCTCGCCCGCAACCACCGCAAAACCACGCCCCTGCTCACCGGCACGCGCCGCCTCCACCGCCGCATTGAGCGCCAGCAGATTGGTCTGGAAGGCAATGCCATCAATCAGAGTGATGATGTCGGAGATCTTGTTGCTCGACTCGTTGATCCGCATCATCGCAGAGACCGCATCACTAACCACAATTCCACCCCGCTCAGCCTCGGACTGCGCCTCTCCAGCAACCTTGCTCGCCTCATTGGCGTTACCGGCATTCATGTTGACGGTACTCGACATTTCATCCATGCTGGCCGCCGTCTGCTCCAGAGAGGAGGCCTGCTCGGTGGTGCGCTCGGAGAGGCTGTTATTCCCCCCTGCAATCTCATGGGCCGCCGTCTGAATGGCTCTTGCTGCGCTGCTCACCTTGCCGACAATCTCCCGCTGATTACCCAGGGACTCATTGATGGAAGAGGTGAGGTCTGCAAGCTGTCCGGGGTAGGATCCCTCAATGCTGTGGGTCAGATCACCATCTGCAGCATGCTCCATCACCTCGGCTACCGCATCGATCACCTGCTCCATCGAAGCCATCGCGCGGTTCACATTCTGCTCGATCTCACTCCCCTCGGAACCACTCATGCGATACTTGAAATCACCATCTACAATGGCCCCCATCACCGAGCCGAGATTCTCGGTCATCTGCTGCAGACTATCGAGTGCACCATTGACCGTATTACGGAAGGTGTGCAATTCACCGCCAAACGGCTCTTCGATACGCTGGTCGAATGCTCCAGCCTCGACCGCCTTCATCACCCCGTTTACCCGACTGATCGCATTCTGAATACGCTCGATACTACCGTTGATGGAGCGCTTCAGATTATCCAGATCTCCTACCAAGGTGGATTCAATACGCTGAGAGAAGTCGCCCTCTGCAGAGGAGGCCATCACCAGTGCAATCTCACTGATCGCTGCCTGCAGTGAATCCAGCAGATGGTTGAGGGTCTCTGCGGTTTCACCCACCTCATCATCAGACATCTTCTCAATTCGCTGGGAGAAGTCGCCCTCCTGACTCACGCCACGCATCAATCTTCTCAACTCCTGTACCGGGTTGACCACGCTACGGGCGATATAGAGGGCGATCAGAATGGCAACAATCACAGCGATACCAGAGGTGATCACCAATGCACCCCAGGCAAAGGCCTCTGTCTCCATCACATCATTGGTGGCCTGGTTTACCTCCTCCTCAATCTGCTTCCTCAGCTGATAGATCATCGAGTCGATCTTGCCGGATACCACATTGAGCTCTGCGGTCAGTGCATGCTCCTGTTCAATCAGCTGATCCACAACTAGTACGACATACTCCACAATATCGTCCAGTCGACTCTTCGCCTTACCCACCTGACGGCTTCTGCCGCGTTCAAAGTGGGATTGTTTGCGCTTGCCGCTCGCCTTGTTGACCTTCTTGGCAAACTTGAAGATCTTCTTGTTGATCGCTGCATACTTCTTCAGCATCTTTGCCAGCTTTGGATCTTCCGTCTGATATTCACTGTACCAGCGCTGATAGGCACTCTGGGTATAGTCAAGGTTCTCATTGAACTTGGTATCGAACTTGACGGACTCTTCCAGCTTCTGCAGCCAGTCGTTCAGGGCGATGCGCTGCTGCAACATGAAGGATTTCATGTCGTTCTCATGGCCATCAAACTCAAACCAGTAGGGCATCCTCTGGTTATGCCCTTCAATCACCCGAGCAATGATATCGACAAAATCCTTGTAGAGGGCTTCGACCTGCTGCACCTTGTCTGCAATCGAGGGGACACCGTCCATCTCTTGCAGCAACACCTGAACATTGTTCTCTTCGGTCTCAATCTCCTCCAGCAGATTCTCGGCATGCGCCTCATCCAGATTGAGTACATAGTCACGGGAAAGTGCAATGGTACGCTCTATCGAGAGCATCAGACGCAGTCCATTCTGCTGCAGCGGAACCTTCTCTATCAATGCACGATTAGAGGTCTCGGAAACCTTGTTGATTAAAAAGATACCGATTGCCCCGGTCACCAATACCAACAGTGCAACACTCAAAAAACCGGATAACAGACGTCCCTTCAACCGCAGTGCCATATACTCAATCCTCTTGCTACATCCCAGTAGCATTCTAG
>CAYFOU010000130.1:0-8718 GCA_964344805.1 uncultured Piscirickettsiaceae bacterium
ATTATATGGCGAAAGCCGGGTTCGCCCTACCTTTACTATGAAATATACGGGCTAGCCTCCTGCTGGCTACTCTACTTCACCACCCATTCAGCAGCAGCCTCCATACCGGTGAAGAAGTGGTTTGCTAAAAAGTATCCAGACAAGATGCCGATGTACCGCCTGCTCTTCAACACACAATCGGTGCTGCTCCTGGCTCCTCCACTCTATCTGCTGCTTACCTGGAACGGCCCCATGCTCTGGGAGTGGTACGGTATGACCCAGACGGTCATGGTTCTTCTAATGATGGGGGCTGCCGGGCTCTTCATCTACACCTTGCATGATTATGACTCGGCAGAATTCTTCGGCATCAGACAGTGGAGAAACGGGATCAAATCGGTGCATGATCAGGAGCAATTTGTACTCTCCCCGATGCACCGATTCGTCCGTCATCCCTGGTATTTTCTGCTGCTGGTGATCCTGTGGACACAGGAAATGAATGCCGCACAACTGCTCACCGCCATCCTGGTTACACTCTATCTGAGTGTAGGCTCACGACTGGAAGAGAAAAAACTGACCCAATACCATCCTGCTATCTATCCACGCTATCAGGCTCAGGTACCCGCTTTACTACCCAACCCATTCAGGTTTCTGAGCAAAGAGCAGGCAGAGCTGCTGTTGAAGTAGGCTTCATTCACCATTCACTTTCCCCCTTCCACACTCAAGACAAAAACAAAGCAAGATCAATCAACTAACAACAATCTATTCATACATTGCCATTTCATGACATCATAGCAACCAGACAACTTTTACGAGGAAACCACATCATGGGCAAGGTATTGATCATCACTTTGGGATTTCTACTGCTTGTAGGCATATCCATCGCATTCGTTCTGGCCGCCGGAAAAGATAATGACCACAGGCCACTCAATAGTGAAGAAGAGCCCGAAAAGGTCAGAGAATAGGTGCAACCTCACTTCCTCATTGGAAGGCAGCAAGCTCTCAAATAAGAGCCTCCGTATTTTCCCTTCCCCTCCTCTGCGCTGGAACAGTTGTTGCCCTCTCTATCTCGCAAAGTCAGATTACTGACGAAACCGTTACCAACCAATACAGGAGAGATAATGAGCTATCCAGCAGAGATTGCACTGGGGCAGACCGTATGGAGCAACCACCGTTGGGGCAAGGTGATCGGCATTGCCGGTGACGCCTTTATGATTCAGTTCAGAAAAGAGGCCAACCCGGAAACATCAAACCGAGAACCCGCCCACAGTGACAAGGCAGCAGAGTTTGAACGACTCTTCGGCTTCTCATTCTAACCCCTCTTTGACGCCCCGCTACTGCGGGGCATTTTGCTTCACACAGTCCGCTCTCCAATCGCAATATGGTTTTTCGACCTTCGCGATCTCACAATCCTTAGCTCATCAAACACCTCATCCAGCATCTCTTCCAGTAACAGATTGCTGAAATCAGACGACCACATATTGACCACCACCGCCCCATTGGGGGTGAGCCGTCCATACAGTCTCCGATAGAAGGAGAGCTCCTTGAATGCAGCGGGCATCCCTGACTGGTTGAAGAGATCGACAAATACCAGATCAAAACGTTGCTCGGTAGCTGCGACAAAATCGGCGGCATCGGTATGGTGAACGGTGATCTCTTCAGGCAGATCGAAGTAGGTTCTGGCCACATCCACCACAACCGGATTGATCTCCACCACCTCCAGCCGTCGACACAGGCGGTTTCGGTGAATGTATCTGGGGATGGAACCTGCCCCCAACCCCAAGCAGAGACAGCGATCATAACGACCACCATCAAACACCGTCAACATCATCTGCTGGTACTTCAGATAGATTGCATCAGGGTTCTTCAGATCAACACTACCCTGCTTCACTCGGTTACCAAACTTGAGATGTCGAATGCGCCCCTGATCGGCCACCACGACCGGTCCGAACGCCTCATCAATATGGCGATAACGAATCTGCTCTCTGGTTTTGCGTTTGAAGAAGTTGAACACGGCTGACGTTGTACGGGTAAAAAGAGGGATACACAACACACGGTTTGTGGGGGATACTACGACCCATGAAAGAGTTTTCTCTCCCCTATGGAAGCGTGATCCTCCACCGCGACGACATTGCCGAGGTGATCATTGCAGAAGGGGCCGATATCCATGCGGAGCTGCTGAAGCAGGGTCAGGCGTTTCTTGCGACCCACCTGAGCCCTCCCTTTTCCATTGTGATCAACAAGGAGAACAGCTACTCCTATGACTACAATGCGGTTGGTGCCATCGACACCATGTCCGACCTCCATGCGTTGGCGATCATCGCCTACACCCCGCAGTCACGGGTGATCGTCAACACGCTGCTGCAACACCCCAGAGCACAATCGCTGAACGCCTCGATCTTTACCAATCGCGACGAGGCGATCGCCTGGGTGACTCAGCAGCAGGATCAGCTCAACGCTTGACCATCCCTCTGGCCCAGACATCCCCCGGGGCCGCACCACTACGGGAGACCGCAACCTCCTCGATCACAAAATCCTCTCCCGGATGGATCACCCCCACTGCAGTTCCCAGTGACCAGGAGTTCTCCAGCTGTGGACGGTCATCACGCAGATTCATTCCCCGCTGTGCACGGATGGTATCGCCCGCTGTAGGCAGCTGCTGCACATCAAATCCCGTACTGATCGGGCCATCAACACCATAGTCACCGATATAGACCCACTCCGCCTGCGCCATCTGCCCCATTGAAAGCCCCAGCAGGGCCACTCCCATTATGATCTTCTTCATCTCCAACTCCTTGTCTGTACAAACCGTAATCATACTCAGAAAAGCGGACAGGTCGAGCACACTTGCAACAGAAGGTCGGCAACAATTACCCTGTGGGGCATGTTCCAGATTGAGCAATTCCACCACGCCAGCCTGATTGTCGCCTCCACCGAAAAGGCGCTGGCCTTTTATGTCGATCTGCTCGGCCTTGAGGTGGTTGCTGAGCGTCCTGACCTTGGGTTTCCCGGTGCATGGCTACAGATCGGGGGACAACAGATCCATCTGCTGGAGCTGTCCAATCCGGATCCACAACAGGGACGCCCTGAGCATGGGGGGCGAGACCGCCATCTCGCCTTTAACGTTACCGATCTGCAGGCCCTGATCACCCAGCTGGAACAGCACCAGATCCCCTACACCCTGAGCCAATCCGGCAGACGCGCTCTCTTCTGCCGAGACCCAGATCAAAACGCACTGGAGTTCATCGAGGTCGGCAACTGACTAAAGTTCCTTTACTCATCTGCCGATAGTTCTGATTGAGACTTCCCTTAATCAGCTGAGGCAGATCCTATGCACGACCTTTCCCCCTTTGCCATTGGTGGCAGCGACTCCGCCCATACCCCATTCCCTTTTCCCCATCCTGCCATCGGAGAACCCCCTGCAAAGGGGAAGCCCCCTCACCCACCACAGGAAGCGGCACAATTCGGACCGGAGAGCCAGCAACTACTCTATATGGAGCACCATCAATCCTTTGAGATGCAGCAGTCCGGCTCCACCTCGATTGAGGTGATCACCAACGATGGAGATGTAATCACCCTCAATATGGCCACCCATTGGCAGGCCGCCATCCACCATGGTGAATCAGCCTCGGCAAACCACCACAGTGAATACGCCGCCTTCGAGCACTATCAGGGCTACGCCATCGAGTTTCAGGTAGAGGGGGAGCTGGACGAGGGGGAGATGAAGGCGCTGAACGCGCTGATGAATCAGGTTGCAGAGGTGACCGACGACTTCTTTGCCGGCAACCTGCCCGCCGCCATTGAGCATATGGACAAGCTGAAGCTCGACAGCAGCGAGTTCGATGCACTGGCGGTGAGCATGCAGCGCAGCATCAGCGTATCGATGACCGAGGCCTACCAGAGCGTCAGCGAGATGGTCCCGTCGACACCACCGGTATCGCTCTCAACCCTTCCCAACCTCTTCAACTACATGGAAGAGGTGGATGAGATGGTGAAGGAGGTCGATGCACTGTTCGAGCGCATCCAGATGCCGGACCAGTTTGTCAATTCACTGCTGAGTCAGGCGATTGAGCGCGACCCCCGCTCTGAGCTGTTCTCTGAACAGATGAAGAGCGCCATCGACCACTTCCTCGATCAGATCACCACCCGTGCCCTCGGTGCAGAACCCGAGGCTGCCGTAGAGCATTCCACAGAAGAGGAGGCGACTGCAGCCTAATCCCGTCCTAGCAGCTGGCGATAGCGTGTCCCATCCTGCTCGCTGTAGCAGCAGGCGATGATACGTTGGAAGCCCCCCTCAAACTGCCGAAACTGCTGTAGCGCAATCTCGGCCGCCGCGGATTTGGGAAAGCCATAGACTCCGGTGCTGATCGAGGGGAAGGCGATGCTCTCCACCCTCTGCTCCAGCGCCAACTGCAGAGTGTTGCGGTAGGCGGACTGCAACAGCGCCGGTTCTCCAGAGTGACCATCGCGCCAGACTGGCCCCACCGTATGGATGATCCATTGCGCAGGCAGGTTGAACCCCGGGGTGATTCGCGCCTCTCCAGTGGGGCATCCACCCAAGGTACGGGTCAGCGCCAGCAGCTCTGGCCCCGCCGCCCGATGGATCGCCCCATCAACTCCACCACCACCCAGCAGGCTCTCATTGGCCGCATTGACAATGGCATCCACCTGCAGTGTGGTGATATCGGCGACGATGACCTCAATCATGGTCCCACGCGATCAAACCGGGTTGGACTCATCGATAAAGTGGCACGCCACCCCATACCGCTCGGTAATCCAACCTCCCAGCGCCTGCACACCACTACGCTCGGTGGCGTGGTGCCCACAACCCAAGTAGCATATCCCCCGCTCCATCGCCTCGTGATAGGTGCGCTCGGAGACCTCACCCGAGAGGTAGGCATCCAGGCCCGCCTCGGCAGCCTGTGCAATATAATCCTGTGCCCCGCCACTGCACCAGCCGATGCGACGAATGGGGCGTTCATGCCCGGCAATCAGCAGCGGTGCACGCCCATCCAGCCCCTCGGCAATCCGTTGTGACAGCGCCTCAGCACTGAGCGGTTGAGGCAGGGTGCCGTAGCTGACCAGATCCGCCGCCTCCAGCTGCCCCGCCACCTCACACCCCAACAGACGCCCCCATTGCGCGTTATTGCCCAGTTCAGGGTGCCCATCCAACGGCAGATGGTAGGCAACCAGATTGATCTCATGCTGCAGCAGCTTCTTCAGGCGCTGCTGCTTGATGCCGATTACCCGTGCATCCTCCCCTTTCCAGAAGTAGCCGTGGTGGACCAGCAGCATCTCGGCCCCCCGCTCAATCGCCGCATCAATCGCACGTTGCGAGGCGGTCACTGCGGTGACCACGGTGTTGATCTCGCTCACCCCTTCCACCTGCAGTCCGTTCGGGGCGTAGTCCCGATAGTTCCCGACATCGAGCAGTTCATCCAGTGACTGGATCAGTTGTTTTCTATCCATAGCATCCCCATATGTCCGGTTTATCCGATATTTGTAACACAATTTCGTTATCATCCGCCCCATGAATAGCCCCACCATCACCGCACTGATTCGCCTTGCCACCGTTGCGCTGGTCGGGCTCTTTCTGCTGATGCTGCTGCGCCCAGAGATCTTTACCCGCTCCGGTCCGGTAGTGGAGATCCAGCAGAGCCGGAATCAGGCCCCCGGCGTTGGCCCCGCCTCCTATGCCGATGCGGTTGGGCTGGCAGCCCCAGCGGTGGTCAATATCAACACCGCCAAGGTGGTGACCGAACGTCGCATCAGTCTGTTCGATGATCCGATCTTCCGCCACTTCTTCGGCGATCAGCTGCGCATGGTGCCACGCAAGCGGCTGGAGCGGAGCCTCGGCTCCGGGGTAATCGTCAGCAGGGAGGGGTACATCCTCACCAACAACCATGTGATCGACGGCGCCGACGAGATCCAGATCTCCCTGCACGATGGTCGCACCAGCAAGGCACGGCTGATCGGCAGCGACCCCGATACCGATCTGGCGCTGCTGCAGGTAAAGATGGAGGATCTCCCCGCGATCACCTTCGGCCAATCCAACCCACTGCGGGTCGGTGATGTGGTGCTGGCGATCGGCAACCCGTTCGGGGTGGGACAGACCGTCACCATGGGGATCATCAGCGCCACCAACCGCAGCCAGCTGGGGATCAGCAATCAAGAGAACTTTATTCAGACCGATGCGGCGATCAATCCCGGCAACTCCGGCGGCGCACTGATCGACGCCCACGGCAATCTGATCGGGGTCAACACCGCGATCTTCTCCAAGACTGGCGCCTCCCACGGCATCGGTTTTGCGATTCCAGTGGCCACGGCCCAGCATGTAATGGAGCAATTGATCGAGCATGGCACGGTGCAACGCGGCTGGATCGGGGTGGAGATGCAGAACCTCACCCCGGAGCTGGCCGAATCATTCGGAGTCAACACCACCCACGGGGCGATTGTCGCCGGTATCTACCGCAATGGTCCGGCAGCCGAGGCAGGACTGACGCCAGGTGATATCATTACCCATGTCGACGACGAGGCAATCCAGAACGGTGAAGAGGTTGCCCACCGCGCCCTCAACCGTCCCCTCGGCTCCACCCTCAAACTTCGCGGCATCCACAACGGCAAGCCTGCCCGCTGGCAGGTGAAGATCGGTCCGAAGCGCAATTAACCCAGGGCGTGTCAGCACGCCCGCCCAACAGGGCCGTAACAGCCCGGAGAAACAGATGACATCTTCAGCCAAAGCGGCCCAACCAGCCGAGATCACCACCTTCTCGGCACTCCAGCTTGATCCTGCGCTACTCAGCACACTACAGGAGATTGGCTATGAGACCCCCTCTCCAATCCAGGCACAGGCCATTCCGCTACTACTGGAGGGACGCGATCTGATCGGTCAGGCACAGACCGGTACCGGCAAGACCGCCGCCTTTGCCCTGCCGCTATTGAGCCGCATTGATCTCTCCATTCAGGCGCCACAGGTGCTGGTACTGGCCCCTACTCGAGAACTGGCGATTCAGGTCTCCGAGGCATTCCAGCACTACGCCAAACAGATGAAGGGATTCCATGTAGTTCCGATCTACGGCGGACAGGATTACCGCGTGCAGTTGAAGGCGTTGAATCGCGGTGTACAGGTGGTGGTGGGGACACCAGGACGGGTGATGGACCATATGCGTCGTGGCACCCTGAAGCTCGACCAACTCCAGGCGCTGGTGCTGGATGAGGCCGATGAGATGCTGCGCATGGGATTTATCGACGACGTGGAGTGGGTGCTGGCCCAACTGCCACAACCCCACCAGACCGCCCTCTTCTCCGCCACCATGCCAAAGGAGATCCGCAAGATCTCCAAGACCTATCTCAATGACCCGGCTCAGGTGAGCATCAAGGTGAAAACCACCACCGCCGAGACCGTACGCCAGCGCTACTGGATGGTCAGCGGCTTCCACAAGCTCGATGCCCTGACCCGCATTCTGGAGGTGGAGGAGACCGATGGCATCATCATCTTCTCCCGCACCAAGACCATGACCGTTGAGCTGGCGGAAAAACTGACCGCACGAGGCTTTGCCGCCGATGCACTCAATGGGGATATCCCGCAGAAGATGCGCGAGCAATTGGTCAACAAACTGAAGTCAGGCCAGCTCGATATTCTGGTCGCCACCGATGTCGCCGCCCGTGGGCTCGATGTGCCGCGCATCAGCCATGTAATCAACTACGATGTCCCCTACGACACCGAATCCTATGTCCATCGTATCGGGCGCACTGGGCGTGCCGGACGCGAGGGGGAGGCGATCCTCTTTATCGCTCCGCGGGAGAAGCGGCTGCTCCACGCCATTGAGCGCGCCACCCGCCAGCGCATTGAGGAGATGGCCCTGCCCACCCGAGAGGAGATCAACAGCCATCGCATCGGCCGCTTCAAACAGCGCATCACCGATGCACTCACACAAAGTGAGCAGCTCAACTTCTATCGGGAGATTATCGAGAGCTACCGTATCGAACATGACATCCCCTCCAGTGAGATCGCTGCTGCACTGGCGAGCCTGCTGCAGGGGGGGGAACTGCTGCTCCCCAAGGGGAAAGAGCCCTCAAAGCCATCAGAGCCTCACTCCAAAAAGGAGAAGAAGCCCTCCAAACAGAAACCGGTCAAAAAGGATAACGGTTACGAGACCTTCCGCATCGCCGTGGGACAGCAGCATGGACTGAAGCCGGAACAGCTGACCAACCTGGTGGCCGACGTGGCCGGGCTGTTCCATGAGGATATTGGGCCGGTCAACATTAACAAGGAGCACTCCACCATTGAACTGCCTCCAGGAATGCCCCGCGATATCTTTCGCGATCTGCGCCGCAGCTGGCTCTGTGGACAGCGGCTGCAGATGGAGCGTAGCGGTGATGCACCGCCCTCCCGACCACACGACAAGGGTGGCCGGAAAGCGAAAAAGAGGAGAGGCGACACACCACCACGCAAGGGTGGCAAACCGAGAAACCGCAAAGAGGGCAAGGCGAAGCGCCCCAAGCAGCGTTAAGGAGCCCCTGAACAAGTCATGTGCAAATGCCTAACGCCCATAGCGCCCATAGCGCCCATAGCGCCCATAGCGCCCATAGCGCCCAATATCTTCGTTGAAAATCTTGCCAATAGCTTGCTATTAGCTGTGATCTTCGCCTTGATCTTGAACGCTATGGACGCGATTCAAATTCCACAGACTTATTCAGATGGAATGGACACCGCCCTATCTTAACCGGCATCCAGGTGCC
>CAYFOU010000131.1:0-8701 GCA_964344805.1 uncultured Piscirickettsiaceae bacterium
CGATGGCAGCGGATTCGCGGACGCGGGTTCGATTCCCGCCGCCTCCACCAACAACGACCCCACAACTCTTTGAGGTGTGGGGTTTTTCTTTGGTTTTACCTGATCATACTGGATGCGTATCGATCCACTCTCTAAGCGCTGCATTCACTCTGGTTTGCCACCCCTTACCTTCCTGCTTGAACCGCTCTACGATATCGGCATCCAACCGAATACTGGTAAACACCTTGGGATTTTCTGATTTGGGCCGCCCGACTTTCTTGCGGTATGCCTCTACCCCTGCCTTCAGTTCCTCTTTCGTGGCTGGGCGATCATCTTCATCAACACCGTCCCATTCATAATCCTGGCCATCCACCATACCGCCAACAGCTTTCAGAACCGCTTCATGATCCATCATATTCATATTCGAGCCACTCATAGTACACCTCTCTCTCCTCTCTACTGGCCTTGCGATAACTGATCACCCGTACCACTCCCTCTCGATCTGTGTACGCAACAGTCAGTACTGCCAGCACACCTGATACATAGGAGATCGACTGAGTACGCATCTCGTCACCACGTATAACCGGGATATCCAGACGGTATTTGGATTCAAGAACTTCTCCAGCATCCGCAAAATCGAGACCGTGCTTATGCAGGTTCTTTATCCGTTTGACTTCATCCCACTCCATGATTAATTATTATATATACAGAAATAAAAAAATCAATTATTGTATATACAAAATAGAAACGCATCGTAAATGTTTCAACACAAATGATTCATGAGTAAAGGGAGAGGTATGTTTTATACCGTCAACTTTCACTGCCTGTAAAAACACCCCACTTTGTGGCACCATTCCCCAATCCATCAATAAAGAAACATCAACAGCTTATCTGTTGAAAACCACATCTCGATTGGAGGCATACCGTGAAACGAATCTCAAAGACCCTAACCACCACACTGGCCCTGGGGCTGGTTTTCGGTACTACTCAGGCACTCGCTGGTGACACCATCAAGCTCGGCGTTGCGGGTGCTCACAGCGGTGATCTCGCCTCCTATGGCATCCCCAGCGTCAAGGCGGCAGAGCTGGTGGTGAAACAAGTCAACGCCAAGGGCGGCATCGATGGCAAGATGGTTGAGCTGCTGGTCGAGGATGATGTCTGCAAGCCGGAGGTGGCCACCAATACCGCCACCAAACTGGTATCCGATGGGGTTGATATCGTACTCGGCCATATCTGCTCCGGCGCCACCAAGGCGGCACTGCCGATCTACAAGAATGCAGGGATCGTGGTGATGTCCCCTTCCGCCACCAACCCGGCGTTGACCCAGAGTGGCGACTACCCCAACTTCTACCGTACCATCGCCTCGGATGATGCACAGGCGCGCAAGGGGGTGGACTTTACCCTCGATACACTGAGTGCAAAGAAGGTTGCGGTAATCCATGATAAGGGCGACTACGGCAAGGGGTACGCCGAGTTTGCCAAGCAGTTCCTTGAGACGTCCGGCAGAGCCGAGGTGGTCCTCTATGAAGGGGTCACTCCAGGTGCAGTGGACTACTCTGCGGTGGTGCAGAAAATCAAACGCTCCCGTGCCGATGCGGTGATCTATGGTGGTTACCACCCCGAAGCCTCGAAGATTATCACCCAGATGCGCAAGAAGCGGATGAAGACCCTTTTCGTATCGGATGATGGGGTAAAGGATGACACCTTTATCAAGGTGGCGGGCAAACGCGCCGAGGGGGTTTACGCAACCGGGCCCAAGGACAACTCTGCCAACCCACTCTCCACCGCTGCCATTGCCGCGCATAAAGAAGCCTTCAATGCCGATCCCGGCGCCTTCTTCGAAAATGCCTACGCTGCAGCACTGGCGCTGCTGAACGCAGTCGATCAGGCCAACAGCACAGACTATGAGGCGGTACGCAAGGCGCTGCAGGCGCACAAGGTGGATACCCCGGTGGGTAACATCCATTTTGATGCCAAGGGAGATGCCATTGGTGTCGGCTTCTCGATGTATCAAGTCAAAGATGGCGTATACGTCGAAGTGAACTAAAACAGAAGATGTACCACAGAGGCCTAATCAGGCCCCTGTTTCTATGTGCAGATGGAATACTTTATAGAGCTCTTTTTCAGTGGTCTGACTCGCGGTTCGATCTACGCGCTGATTGCGCTGGGCTACACCATGGTCTACGGCATCATCGGGCTGATCAATTTTGCCCACGGCGAGATCTATATGATCGGCGCCTTCACCGCCTTTATCGTCTCCAGCGTACTCACCATCTACGGCTTCCCTACCCTGTCGATCATTGTGCTGGCGGGGCTGGCAGCAGCGGTCTGGTCGAGCGCCTACGGCTACACCATCGAGAAGGTGGCCTACAAACCATTGCGTCACGCCCCTCGCCTCTCCCCATTGATCAGCGCGATCGGCATGTCGATCTTCCTGCAGAACTATGTACTGCTGGCACAGACCTCCGACTTCCTCGCCTTCCCCGAGCTGATTCCCGACTTTGAGTTCATGGAGCCGGTGGCCCATATCGTCGGCACCACCGATGTGGTGATCATCGCCACTACGGCGGTCTCGATGTTGATTCTCACATTGATCATCAAGTTCACCCGTCTCGGCAAGGCGATGCGTGCCACCGCGCAGGATCGCACCATGGCGATGCTTTGCGGCATCAATGTCGACCGCATCATCTCGATGACCTTTGTCATCGGTTCGGCGCTGGCGGCCATCGGCGGCCTGCTGATCGCCTCCCATATTGGGCAGATCAACTTCTTTATCGGCTTTATCGCCGGGATCAAGGCCTTTACCGCTGCGGTACTGGGTGGCATTGGGTCCATTCCCGGCGCGGTACTGGGGGGCTTTGTGCTGGGGCTGACCGAGAGCTTTGCCACCGGCTATGTCTCCAGTGACTACGAGGATGTCTTCGCCTTTGCACTGCTGGTGCTGATTCTGCTGTTCAAACCATCCGGACTCCTCGGAAAAGACGAAGTGCAGAAGGTCTGACCATGATTTCACTGGAAGAGACCAAACGCTCCGCCAAGGTGGCCGCATGGTTTATGTTTCTCACCTTTCCACTGCTGGTGATCAAGGTGAACCCACTGGAGGGTGAGGTACTCTGGCGCTGGGAAAATATGTTCTATGTTGGCATTGGCAGTTTCATCCTCTCCCTCTTCTTCCGCCTCTTCTTTGAGCGCCAGAAGAGTCGCAAGCAGAAAGAGCTGGCCAGCCGCCTCGAGAAACGTTATCTGATCCAGATGGTGCTACGCAATCCCAAATACTGGATACCACTGGCCGGAGGTGTGTTGGTCTTTGCCCTGCTCTTCCCCCACCTCTTCTCCACCTACCAGACCAACATCATGACCACCGCACTGATCTATGTGGTGCTGGGGTTGGGGCTCAATATTGTGGTCGGGGTGGCCGGGCTGCTCGACCTCGGCTTTGTCGCCTTCTATGCCGTCGGTGCCTACAGCTATGCCCTGCTCAACCTGCACTTCGGGTTGGGCTTCTGGGCAGTACTACCAATCGGTGCAATGCTGGCGGCACTGTTCGGTATCCTGCTCGGCTTCCCGGTGCTACGACTGCGCGGTGACTATCTCGCCATCGTCACCCTCGCCTTCGGTGAGATCATCCGTCTGGTGATGGAGAACTGGAACGAGTTTTCACAAGGCCCCAGCGGCATCTCCAACATTTCTCGCCCCGGCTTCTTCGGTATGGAACTGAGCCTCGATCAGGCCATCATGTACCTCTACTACCTGCTGATTGCGATGGTGATCGTCACCATCTTTGTGGTCAATCGACTGCAGAACTCCCGCCTGGGCCGTGCCTGGGTTGCGTTGCGCGAGGATGATATCGCCTGTCAGGCGATGGGGATCGACAAGACCAAAACCAAGCTGACCGCCTTTGCCCTTGGCGCCACCTGGGCCGGAATGGCGGGGGTCTTCTTTGCCGCCAAAACCACCTTTATCAACCCCGCCAGCTTCACCTTTCTCGAGTCAGCGATCATCCTCGCCATCGTTGTGCTCGGCGGCATGGGGTCGATTGTCGGGGTGATCCTCGGCGCCTTTATCCTGATTCTGCTACCGGAGTACCTGCGAGCCTTCTCCGACTACCGCATGCTCACCTTTGGCGCCATCATGGTACTGATGATGGTGTTCCGTCCCCAGGGGCTGATCAGCAATCTGCGCAAGGATCACCATCTCCCCTCCCACCACAAGGAGGATGAGCCGTGAGCACTCCGATTCTGAGGGTGGAGAATCTGGGGATGCACTTTGGTGGCATCAAGGCGCTCAATAGTCTCGATCTCGCCGTCCACAGCGGAGAGATTGCCGCGCTGATCGGTCCCAACGGGGCGGGCAAGACCACCTTCTTCAACTGTGTGACCGGGATCTATACCCCTACCTTTGGAGAGGTGATCTTAACCCCACCTGAAGGGGAACCGATCCGCCTCAACGGGATGAAGCCCAACAAGATTGCCGAACGCGGCATGGCGCGCACCTTTCAGAACATCCGCCTGTTCCAGAGCATGACGGTGCTGGAGAATGTGATGATTGGTCGCCACTGCCGCACCCAGGCCTTTATCCTCGGGGCCATCCTGCGTGATAAACAGACCCGGCAGGAGGAGCAGGAGATCGTTGAGATCAGTTACCAGATCCTGAAGAAAATCGGTCTACAGAAGAAGGCCAACGAGCTGGCGGGCAACCTCTCCTATGGCGAACAGCGCCGTCTGGAGATTGGACGGGCGCTGGCAACCGAACCCTATCTGCTACTGCTCGATGAACCAGCAGCAGGAATGAACCCCAATGAGACCCAAGAATTGGAGGCACTGATCAATCTGCTGCTGGCTGAGGGGCAATCGATTCTGCTGATCGAACATGACATGAAGCTGGTAATGAACCTCTCCCACCGCATCTTTGTGATGGACTACGGCAAGCTGATCGCCACAGGCACACCAGAAGAGGTGCGCAACAATCCGACGGTGATCAAAGCGTATCTGGGAGATGACGATGCTTGAGCTGGATCAGATCCACAGCTACTACGGCAATATCAAGGCGCTCTCAGGGGTCAGTCTGGAGATCCAACAGGGAGAGATCATCACCCTGATCGGTGCCAATGGCGCAGGCAAGAGCACTACGCTGATGTCGATCTGCGGCATCGTCAAACCGAGAAAGGGAAAGATCACCTTTGAGGGAGAGGCGATTCACACCCAGGATGCCGACCGCATCACTGCGATGGGGATCTCCCAGGTACCAGAGGGGCGCCATATTTTCCCCCACATGACAGTACGGGAGAATCTCGATCTGGGGGCCTATCTGCGCAGTGACAAGGCGGAAATCGAGCGTGACCTGGAGTATGTACTCACCCTCTTCCCGCGACTGGCCGAGCGTATCGGTCAGGCAGGCGGCACATTAAGTGGTGGCGAACAGCAGATGCTGGCAATGTCCCGCGCACTGATGTCCCGCCCCAAACTGCTGCTGCTCGATGAGCCCTCCATGGGGCTGGCCCCGCTGATGATCAAACAGATCTTCGAGACCATCAAGCAGATCAACCAGGAACAGAACACCACCATCTTTCTGGTGGAGCAGAATGCCAACCAGGCGCTGCAGATTGCCGACCGCGGTTACGTGATCGAGAACGGCATGATCACCCTGTCAGATCAGGCGGGCTTACTGATGCAGAACGAAGATGTAAAGCGGGCCTATCTGGGAATCTGACCCTGTTCAATACCAGAAGGCCCCTGGCCTTTCGGAGTGGAGAGATGGCTATTGCTTACTGAGAAAGGGTTTGAACTTCATATCCTCTACCAGAATATGCCGCTCCAACCACTCCTTGAGGTATTCCGTCGTCTGCTGCAACTGGTGCAGGTCACAGGAGGTAACCAGCAGAGAGGCCTGTTCAGAAAAGGCGAGGTGTTCATCCCGCTGTTTTCCGATATCGGGATAATCGATAGTTGCCAGCAACCCCTCTTCCGCCTTGAAATGGTAGTGAGAGTAATCACTCACCTTCATCAGAATCTGGATATAGTCGCTTTTTCCAGGATTCTCCTGCTCCGAGAGATCAATCAGTGAGTTGACGATATCCATCAGCACCTGATGGTGATGGTCGATCAACTCGTGACCAACTCCATACTTCTCACTGTCCCAGACAAACTTATCCATTTTATCTCTCTTGATTTGATAACAGTTCTCATTCCATCGACTGCCTATAACTGTAGCCGTATTCTATCAGACAACAAGGGGATGATGCATCTGAACGCAACATTCTATAACAATTTGTAACATTTCACACCGATTGATATTACAGATCCAACCGATTGGAGATTAAAAGAGGAGACCTTTTCCGCTATACTATATGGCCTTTTTTTATCCACCTCCTCGCCCATGCAAGTCAGCGAACTGATCGTCAAGTATATGGAAAGATTAGGGATCCGACAGATTTTCGGAATCCCCGGAGCCCATATTCTTCCGGTCTATGACAATCTCTACAACTCCTCGATCCACTCCATTCTGGTCAAGCATGAGCAGGGAGCCGCCTTTATGGCTGGAGGGGCCGCACGCACCTCCGGTAAAGTGGCTGCCTGCATCACCACTGCTGGCCCTGGTGCCACCAATCTGGTAACCGGAGTGGCCAACGCCTATGCAGACCGACTGCCACTGCTGGTGATTACCGGTGAAACCCCTACCCACATCTTTGGCAAGGGGGGACTGCAGGAGAGTTCCGGTGAAGGGGGCAGCATCGACCAGAAACAGCTGTTTGCCGGTATCAGCCGTTACCACAAGATCATCGAGCGCACCGATTACCTGCAGAATGTGCTGACACAGGCAACCCAGATTCTGCAGAGCCACGATACCGGCCCCGTTGTATTGAGTCTCCCCTACAACATCCAGAAGGAGGAGGTCGATGCCTCGATACTCGACACCCTCCCCTTTGACCGCCCTCACTACACTCATGCCCCCAGCCACGAGACAGTTCAGCAGATTCAGCAGCAGCTGACCCGCGCCAAACATCCCGTCATCATCGCCGGTTACGGCTGTATTCAGGCCAGAGCAACCAGCCAGTTGGAGCAGCTCAGCCAGCAATTCAACATTCCGGTCACCTCTACGCTGAAAGGCAAGGGTGCCATCGATGAATGCACCCCCCCTTCACTGGGCACACTGGGGGTCACCTCCGATGGACAGGCCTTAAAGAGCATCCGCGAAGAGGCGGATCTGCTGTTGATTCTGGGTGCCAGCTTCAATGAGCGCACCAGCTATCTCTGGAATCCACAACTGCTTCAGGATAAAACCGTTATCCAGGTCGACCACCATCCTGATCAACTGGAGAAGGTGTTCCGTGCAGACCTTGCCATCGCTTGCGACATCACAGCACTGCTGGAAGCACTATTGCAACAACCAGAGCCCTCTTCTACCCCGGAAGAGATAACTCCCCAGCAAGAGGATTTGGAAAGCCCCATTCTGCGTTCAACCCCGCCACTGATCCACAACTTCTACCAGCAGCTCAACCAGCGTATCGAGGGGGAGTGTTCTCTGTTCGATGACAACATCATCTATGGACAGAATCTCTTCAAGGCCTCCAGCAAGCACCGTTACTACCCCAACTCCGGCGTCTCTTCACTGGGCTATGCCCTGCCCGCCGCTATTGGCACTGCACTGAGCAACCAACACCCCACCTTTGCAGTATTGGGAGATGGCGGTTTTCAAATGTGTGGCATGGAACTGATGACCGCCGTGAATTACAACATCCCGGTCAATGTAGTGCTGCTCAACAATGGTTCAATGGGGCTGATTCGAAAGAACCAGTTCCAGCAGTATCAGGGGCGCTATATCGACTGCGACTTCATCAATCCTGACTTTGCACTACTGGCCCGGTCCTTTGGCATCGAGCATCTGCGCATTGAACAGCAGAGTGATATTGAACGGATGTTCACTGACCTTGATCTGTACAAGGGGATTAACCTGATCGAGATCCCGATCGACAAGAACGCCTTTCCTGACTACAGCTCCGGCCGCTAACACTCTGAAGCAACCCCACCCTCGTCGTCATGTCATCGACCACTGCACTGCACGCCTTTGCCTTACAGCACCCGGAAAGCTTCGATTCAGCACTGATCGGCAACGATGCCTCGACTCTGCTACCACTCTATCGCAAGGCACTGAAACAGGCAGAGCATCACTTGGGAGAGGCACTTTTTGATCGACAGACACAGGAGCAGCTCCAGTCACTCTATCGTGAACAGGAGTACTGGCTACAGCAAAACAACGAGGATAATCGTCACCATATTGTCATTGCTATCCCGGTTGCAGATCGTCCCCAACAGCTGGAGCGCTGTCTGCAGAGCCTGCTGCAGCTCTGTGAGCACTATCACTATGGTAGAAACCACGATGGAAACTACCCCAAGCTGGCACTATTGATAGCCGATGACAGTCTCTCGGAAAACAACCAGCAGGCAATCCGTTCCCTGACCGAGCAGTACAACCAGCATGGTATCGAATCAATCTATTTCGGTCTGGAGGAGCAGAAGGCGCTGGTTTCCCAACTGCCACAATTGGAATGGGAGCAACTGCAGCAGGTGATCCCGCTCTCCAGAGCAGCGATCTCCCAACACAAGGGGGCATCCACCACCCGCAACTTCGCCTACCTGAAGTTATTACAGCTCCACCAGCAGTGGGGTAAGGAGCAGAGGCGACTCTTCTGGTTTGTCGATAGTGATCAGGAGTTTCAGGTAAA
>CAYFOU010000132.1:0-8606 GCA_964344805.1 uncultured Piscirickettsiaceae bacterium
TGGGTCGTGGGGGTATGAACCAGGGCGGTCGTGGTATGGGTCGTGGGGGTATGAATCAGGGTGGCCGTGGTATGGGCCGTGGAGGTATGAACCAAGGAGGGGGGCGTGGTGGTATGGCAAGAGGTGGTGGGCATCGCCGCTAAGGTGCTAATGGTTAAGCCAGGGAGCAATTTTGAGCAATAGATTCATAGTGATAACGGTTGTTTGGATCATGCTCTATTCCGAGTTCAGCTGGGGAGGGCCGTGGCTTATTCCAGATACAGGGCAGTCTTCCTGCTATAACACGAGAGAGCGGATGGAGTGTTCTCTGGATGGGGAATTTAGTGGGCAGGATGGAGCCTATCAAGGCCCTTTTCCCAGTTATCGAGATAATGGTGACGGTACGATAACCGATCTGGTTACCGGCCTTATGTGGTCTAAAGGTGTTGACCCTCGCAAGGTGAGTTTGTATGAGTCCAGATTGATTGCAGCCCAAATGGATTTGGGAGGGTACCGTGATTGGCGGGTTCCCAATATCAAGGAGCTATATTCCCTGATTGATTTTCGGGGGGATACAGGATTCTCCAGCGAGAGAGAAATGTATGGAGAACAGCCAGAGCGTGCGGTTCCCTATATCAATACCGATTACTTTGACTTTTTGTATGGAGATGTTTCTCAAGGAGAACGATATATCGATGCACAGTGGCTTTCATCAACGGAATATGTTTCTACTACGATGCATGGGAATCAGACCCTGTTTGGGGTCAATTTTGCTGATGGAAGAATCAAGGGGTATGGGTATCGCCGTCCACATGGTAGAGAGAAGCGATTCTTTGTTCGTTTTGTTCGTGGCCCCTCATATGGTGATAACCTGTTTAAGGATAATGGGGATGGAACCGTTACGGATCATGCCACCGGGTTGATGTGGATGAAGCAGGATAGTGGTCGAGAGATGAGTTGGAAGGATGCACTGGCCTATGCAGAACAGTCGACTTATGCCAATTATGATGATTGGCGTCTTCCAAACATCAAGGAGCTGCAGTCCATTGTTGACTATGGCCGAGCGCCTGATGTGACGCGCTCAGCTGCAATTGATCCCATTTTTCAAACCTCCATCATCATCAATGAAGCTGGAGAGCAGGATTTTCCCTACTTCTGGAGCAGTACTACCCATCTGGATGGCCCGGTTCCGGCCAACAAGGCGGCCTATGTTGCATTTGGAAGGGCGTTAGGCCGGATGCGTGGGGAAATTCTGGATGTGCATGGTGCTGGGGCTCAACGCAGTGCCCCAAAAAGAGGTCGCTCCATGTTTCGAGGACCTCAAGGAGATGCTGTGCGTCCTCTCAACTGGGTGCGGTTGGTACGAGGGGGAAATTTTGGTAAAAAGCCAGCCCATGCTCAGGTAAAAAATAGTGGTTATCCTGAAAAAATCAGAATTGGAAGCAGCGGTCCATTTATGAATAACAGCATGGTCGGTGAAGAGGAGGTGATGAACCATTTCATCAGACGGCTTGATCTGGATGGGGATGGCCTGGTCTCTCGTAGAGAATTTGATGGACCTCCAGAGCGTTTCGATTTTCATGACCAGAATGGTGACGGTTTTCTCTCTGCCATGGAGAGTCCCAGATTTCTTCCAGTGCCTATGATGAATCAACGTGGTTTTGCAGGAAATGGCTGGTAGAGGTGGGTTCCCTGTCCGCCTTGCTGTTCCATTAGGCTTTAGCGGGAGAGGAGGAGGGATCCCCTATCGGCCTGAAGGAGAGGGTGATACGTGCCCCATCTTCTAGTGGAGTGATATGGAGCTCTCCATCAGGCAGTGATTCTGCACGTCGTCTCATATTTTGCAGGCCATGCCCTCTGCTACCGGTTTGGAAAGCGGTGCCCTGGTGGTTGCTGACCTCAATCAGGATGCGCCCGTCACGATAATTTCCGGTGACGGTAATCTGCTTCGGGGCACCATGATGCAAGGCATTGCTCAACGCCTCCTGAAGAATCCGCAACAGGTTCAAAGTATCGTCCGGCTTTAAGTGGATGACCTCGGGGAGGTCTCTTATTGACCACTGCAGTTCGATGCCTAGCTGTTCCAATGGATTAAAGCAGCGTTCCCGGACGGTAGCCAGAACCAGATAGAGATCACTGTTTTCTGAAGAGAAGGCCTCGATGATCATCCGCAGTTCGTCCAGGGCAAAGCGTGCGGTAGAGCGAATTTCCTTGTTTGATGAAGTGGTTTCACTGAGTGCAATAATGGTAGAGAGGTGCCCCGCAACCCCATCATGCAGCTCACTGGTGATGCGATTGCGCTCATGGGTCATTGCAGCCTGCTCGGCCAGCCTCTGTTTTTCATCAAATAGCTGGTGCAGTTCGGCCTCCCGTTCGGTCAGGCGCTGTTTCAGGTTCTGTTTTGAGTGCCTCAGTGTATTGGCCATTCTGGCCAAACGTCGCATGATGAATGTTGTAAAGCCAATGACTACAATCAGTATGCTGATATGGGCCAACATGAAATCGGCATCAAGCATGCCCTTGCGTGCAAGCATGTCATGGGCCACCCCTGCAGCCAGTAGCAAACTGCCAGAGAAGAGCAGGGTGGTCTCTGTAGAGGGGTGCTTCCATGCGTGCAGCACAATCAAGAGAGAGGCGCTCAAGATGGCAAGCAGTAGTGTGGGAGCAGCAATCATCAGCCCCAGATCACGGATGCTTAGATCCGTTTGCCAAAGCAGGAGATAGCTGAGAGCTGAAATGGTCACTCCTGTCAGGAGCCATGCAGAGGATGCTCGTTGATTGCCCAGTTCAATGGATGCCGCCAGATAGCTTAGCCCCGCAATGGGGGCGAGCAGGAAGAGATAGGGGGTCCAGAGTGCTGCCTCGGGTATCAGTTGTGCCAGCATCCCTACCCTGAACAGCAGGGTTACACCAAAGGTGATTGCCATCCATCCGAAGATCCTCTCGGTAGAGAGTGAAAGGTAGAGGATCAGATTGACCAGAAACAGCGTGATCATCACACCAAGCGAGAGCCAGCGTGTTTGAACCTCGAAGAATTGGCGAAAGTGATAGAGTTTTGACAGAGCCTCCCATCTGCCGATATAGATCTTTGAGAGGCTTCCGGGAGGGAGTAGAGGGCCTGTGGTTACCGTGAGAAGCAGTCTGTTTTGCTCTTGTTGCAATACCCCTTCTGGAATGGCGATCAGTGCAGAGTTGAAGTGGAGCGGGCCAGACCAGATCTGATGTAGTGCTGAACTCTTGATGGGTACACCATTGAGTGAAACCTCCAGGGCCTGTTCATAACGTGGTAGATAGAGAAATGGTGTGCTGCTGTCTGATTTGGGAAGGTTGAATGTGACCTCAAAGTGGCGTTGTGCGATTTCACGGACGGGCCCTAACCAGTTCAGTGGCAACTGCTCCTGTCGGCCTGAGTCTACAGCGGTTACCTGTTGAAGTACGATTGTGGAGTGCGCCTCCTCTTCAAATTTCAGATAGACCAGTTTTGCCAACCACAGGATCAGCCCCAGAAAGAGCACACTGATGATTTGTCTGTGGTGGTGCATGACAACGAGTGCTACTCGTCGATCAGGCCCATCTGTCGGGCCTCATAGGTGGCTTCTGAGCGATTCTTGACCTGCAGTTTTCGATAGATATTGCGGATATGGACGGGAACGGTATGTTTGGACAGACCATACAGATCGGCAACCTCCTGGTAGGTGTACCCACGAGCAATGGCATTCAGTATCTCCTGCTCTCTTGTGGTGAGTACTTTTTTCTTCTGCTCATTACCATCCTTTGGTTCGGCCTCTTCACGAACAGAGTTGATCATCAATCGGGCAATGCTTGCAGACATTGGAGACTCTCCGGCCAATACACTTTCACACGCCTTGATCACCTCAATGCTCTCATCGTCCTTGAGAAGATAGCCTACGGCACCTGCACGGATGGCGTTCATGACCAGTTCACGGTGGCTGAGAGCAGAAAATACAATTGCTTGAGATTCCGGCTGCTCAACCCCAAGCTGCCGAATGGCCTCTACGCCACTACCATCAGGCAGATTGAGGTCTGCCACCAGTAGATCCACCGGTTGAGTGCGGATGATCTCAAGTGCCTGTTCCAGAGTTTCGGAAACCTCTACAGAGCCTGCCTGTGGCCACGCCTCAAAAATGTGCTGGAAACGTTGGGCAATGATCGCGTTATCTTCAAGCAGGAGAATGGTGAGGTTTTGAACAGTCATCAGGCTCATGATACGCAAGATACTGGGGGGGAGGTATATACCACGTCTATGGTATTTCGTTACTTAACCAGGATGTTAAATTTGTTTCTGTGTATCGAAATAATCTGCGTTTTGTCTTTTTTGTGTTAGCTGTTAATGGAAATTGTGATTTTCACCAAAGATGGCAGAGGTCATGTTTTTTAATAGATTGGTATTGTTATGGGCAGCAGTAGGCAGCAATCCTCCTGGAAGGTTCTGATCATCGATGATGACAGGAAAGTGTCAGAGAATCTGAAGTTGATTCTCTGTCCTCCAAAAAGGCCATATGCAGAGATCCAGTTGGCACAGTTGGTTAGAGATCAAGATCTTTCAAGTGATTATGGGATGGTGAGATCCCCCTCATTTCAGTGTGATATTGCATTGAGTGGTGTCTCCGGGCTGGAAAAGGTTGTGGCAGCCAGCCGGTCACGTAGCCCCTATGCGGTTGTGACCATTGATATGCGGATGCCAGGAGGGTGGGATGGGTTGAAAACCGCATCGCAGATCCGTGCAGTCGACTCGCAGATCCATATCATCTTTGTAACCTCGTGGTCGGACTATTCTCTGGAGGATATCCAGCAGCGTATCGGCTATAAATTCAACTTTCTTTCCAAACCGGTTCGCCATAATGAATTTCTTCAGATGGTGATCTCCTCTGCCTATGCATGGAGTGATTCCCGGCAGGTGGTTGCAGATGCAAAGCATCTGGAGGAGTACCATCAGCATGTCACCGAGTCTTTGACCCTGGAGAAAGAGCATATTGAACTTGTCTTCGAGGCAATGAATGAAGCTGTGGTCATGGTGGACCGGGTTGGCAATATCGAAGGGGTCAACACCAAGCTGTCAAAGATGACGGGATGGATCGAAGAGGAGATTGCCGGGCATCCATTCAGCACGGTATTTGTGGAGCATGAGCAGCGTATAGATCGTAGAAAAGGGTTGCGGGCAGAGGTATCACAACTGAATGCCGAACTGCTGGAGCTGCTGCAACACTCTCTCGAACGTTGGGTGGATGCCTCACTGCTGGCGGTGATGAGAATTTCTGTGAAAGGCGCCATATTGCAGAGTAACTATGCGATGGAGACGCTGAGTGGCTGGTGTTCAGAGGATCTGGTGGGAGGGACTCTGGAGCCCATGCTGCCTGAAGAGATGCGAGGGCATCATGGCCGATTGGTTGAACAATTTATAAATGCTCCGGAAATACGCCGGATGGGGGGCGAGCGTATTTTGCCTCTGGTCTGTCATGATGGTTCAATCAAACCGGTTGAGATTGCACTGGTGCCATTGAAGTATCGTGGTGAGGAGATTGTGCTTGCAGTATTGCACGACCCAACCGAACAGCAGAAGCTTGACCTGTTCAGGATTACGCCGTTTGGATCACTCTTTGTCCAGCGCTCTATTGAAGATGGAGTGGAAGTGGATTGGGAGTTGAAATGCAAGGAGGGTGATTCAATACCGGTTCATGTAACCGCTTCTCCAGTCTATCGTGACTGGAAAGGACGACGTCGCTTTAATGGGGCGGTGTTGGTGCTCAGGGATCTGAGAAAGCTGATTGAGGCGGAGGCAACCGAGCGTGCAGGCAAGGCAAAGGATGATTTTCTCGCCTCAATGAGCCATGAGCTGCGCACTCCGTTAACGGCAATCATAGGAAATAGTGACCTGCTGCTGGATAGAGAGGAGGATGAAGAGAAGAGATTGTTACTTGACAGTATCTACACAGCAAGCCGCAATCAGTTGGCATTGATCAATGATATCCTGGATATGTCCAAGATCGAGTCAGGCAAGTTCACCATTGATGAGGTTGATTTTGACCTCTCTGAATTGCTCCATAATATTCAAAATATGCTGATGGCACGCGCCAGTGATGATGGATTGAGTCTTGAGTTTATTCAGGAGACACCTCATCCCTATTTATTGATTGGTGATCCGCAACGTATCGGCCAGATTCTTATCAACTTGATTGGGAATGCACTCAAGTTTACCGTGAAGGGAGGGGTCACCGTGACCTCCCGTGTTGATCAGGGGTATCTACTGTTCAGAGTAGAGGATACCGGAATAGGGATGGATGCAGAGACTGTTGGAAGGCTGTTTCAGCGTTTTGAGCAGGCTGATAGTTCGACCTCTCGCCGTTTTGGTGGAAGTGGGTTGGGCCTTTTTATCTCCAGAAATCTTGCTGAATTGATGCAGGGGTCCATTGTTGCGGAGAGTGAAGCAGGAACAGGCAGTGTCTTTACGCTCTCTCTCCCCTATCGGAGCAGTAAAACACCTGTTGATGGTGCTTCGGATGGTTCCAGAGATCTCTCTGCCATAAGACAGAAGTTTGAAGGCAGTGTATTGGTTGCTGAAGATACACCGGAACTGCAGTTACTGGAACGTCGCACCCTTGAGTTGTTAGGGGTGCAAGTGACTGTAGCAAACAATGGTGCAGAAGCGGTTGAGCTGGCCGCCTCTCACCCCTTTGATCTCATCCTTATGGATATGCAGATGCCGGTACTGGACGGGATTGATGCTACACGACAGTTGCGAGCGCAGGGTGTCACTACTCCGGTTGTTGCTCTCACGGCAAACGTGATGCAGAAACATCGTGATGCATTCTATGATGCTGGATGTAATGGCTATCTTGAAAAGCCTTTTGATAAACAGGCGTTGGTTAAACAGCTGTGCAACTATCTGGTGGCGGGCTCATCAATGGATATAGAGATATCTGCACCACTTAATGCGTATGAAAAGCCGATGACAACGTTTGTTGAGGGGTATGAGCAATACAGAATGAACCTGATTGTGGCGCTTTCAAAGAAGTGTTGGGAAGAGATTGACAGCATTGCATATCAGGTTAAGGGAAGTGGTATATCCTACGGATACCCGGATTTATCTGAACAGGGAGGTGAAATTTGCAAGATGGTTGAAAGCAAACAGTATGACACCATTCCACCACTGGTTGGGAAGCTGGTGTCAGACATTGGAAGAGCCCTGGGAAAATAGTAGGTAGTTCTAAAAATAGTGATTTTCTAGTGAGTGCAAGAAAGCACCGCACGGAGACCCGGAATGTACATGCGAGTACATGAGGATTCGAGTACGGAGCTGACGCAGCAATCGCTAAAAAAGTGCATTTTTAGAGGTGCCTTAGTATCGATTTTAATGGTGGCTGGGATAGAGCAGCACCATCAGCGGAGGGTGCGGTTGGCATCTTTCAGCTCCATAAAGTGGTCAACCACAATGCGCCTTAAGCTGATTGAATCACCAGTTGACTGATCTCGCTCGGGGCCAATACCCGAAGGGCAGGGCCCCAGTAGCCGGTGCCCCGGCTGACGAATATCTGTGTTTCCGGATCATGTTGGTAGAGCCCTGCCACATAGGGCTGGTCCAGCTTCACCAGTAGCCCAAAGGGGAAGATTTGCCCGCCATGGGTGTGGCCGCAGAGCATCAGATCGCACCGTTTTCCGTTGAAGTGGTGAATTGATTTGGGCTGGTGGGAGAGGACAATTGTCGGTAGGTTGTGGTCGATGCCATCATAGGCCGCCTCGATATCAAACGGCTCTGCACCGAAGCGCTCCCCCACCAGATCATTGACCCCCACCAGATTGAAGTGACCATTTGAGGTCTCGATGACCTGGTGCTGGTTGGTCAGAGGCGTGACATCGAGTGTACGCAGCATCTCCAGTGCTGGTGTTACCCCGCGAAAGTACTCATGGTTGCCGGTGACAAAATAGGTGGGGGCAACAATCTCTTGCAACGGCTTCAGATCATCGGCAATACGTTCTGCGGTGCGGTCAAACAGATCGCCGGTAATGACTACCAGATCGGGATGCAATCCATTTACACGTGCCACGATCTCCTCCATAAAGGGGCGACGAATGGTGTGGCCGACGTGGACGTCGGAGAGCTGAATAATGGTAAAACCATCGCTGGGGAATGCCTTTACCTGTACTGGTACCCGGTTCACCTGTGGTGATTTGGCTCCATCCACAAAGCCGCGTAGCAGGTAGGCTGCAGCAGCCGTGAGCATGGTGAGATCAAACAGCAGCTTGATGGTGCGCCGCCGCTCCTGATCAAATGGCATCTTGCGTGAGGGGATAAGCGTCAGGTCGTAGAGCAGAGCCACCACAAAGAGCATAAAGCTCAAGCCCACGGCAGTGGTTGAGGTGACATAAAGCAGAAGTGAATCAGGCAGCAGGCCGCTCAGACGGTCCACTACAAACAGTAACTCGGCCCCCATCAGCAGTGAGGTCAATACAGCGCCAAGGTGGTGTACACGGGGGGAGAGCTGACGGAAGAAGCGGAGGTAGGTGTAACCGTTCATCAGCGCCATGATGGCGGTGAAGGTGGTGATAAAGGTTAGCTGATTGATGCTCATAATCTCTGTATCCGCAATTATCATGTTGTTGGAGTACTA
>CAYFOU010000133.1:0-8506 GCA_964344805.1 uncultured Piscirickettsiaceae bacterium
GTTGCGTGAGACTCCACCCCGTATTCCCATATGGTAGAGCTTCGCGCTCTGGGCACGCAGACAGATGACCGTCTCTCGTAAACTCTCCCGATAGGTGAGTTGAGCAAATGCCATCACCAGAAACTGGTCGAGACAGCTGAAGCTTTTCACCTTGTGATCACCGTTGTATTTTTGCACGCAACGGCGAAAAACTTTCATGGGCAGGTGGCCCATAACCTGAGAGAACACGATCTTCCCTACATACATGATTTGCCTCATAAATTCCGGAATCTGCCGGAATTCTAGGCTTTTCCATGCTGTTCAAGTCGATGCCCTTCACAAATCTTCTATAAGTCAGTGTTTTATGCAGTCAAATGAGTTTTGGAGGTGAAACGTTGGGACACCAGTGCGCTCAACCATCTTTTCGAGATACCCTGTACCGGGACGATAAGGTGGCAGATAGCTACTCAACGCAATATCGATATCGGAATATTCACGCACCACTCCCCTGAACTCTCTTTCCAGGAAATGCCTCGAACCTCGCAACTCTGGCAGTTCATGATCACTGGTCAGTAGATCATGGATCTCATAAATTGAATCCAGACGCATATGATCATACAGATACTCAAAAGCCGCCTTATGGTTCAGCACCAGAAAGGCATCCTCCAACGGTTTCCCTGCCACCTGCTCCCCATAATCGATCAGCGACTGGGTATCCAGCAGCGAGTAGGTCCCCCCTTCCAATGTGGACGATGCACAGGAGAAGTCGATCAGAAACTTCCCCATCTCCCGTTTTTCCAATCGATACTCTGGAATATTCCCCAACTCCAACAGGATTGCATCACTCAACCCCGGCTCTGGCTGAATCAGATCCTCTCGATATCGCGCTAATGGTCGCTCAGTATGGGGACGCTCAAACCAGGCTCGAATAGCCGCATGAGGGTCAGCACTACGGTAGCGAGTTGCTGGCCCCTTTCCCGTTTGCAGAAGAGCTCCCGACGAAAGCGCTTCTTTTAAACGACGATTAAGGGTTGTACGACTCACCCCCAAGCCACGCTCAATCTCCTTCGGAGAGACCCCATCAGGGTAGCGCCCCACAAAATCCACAAGCTCTTTCATGGTTAAATTATACCATTGTTATACTTTACATAATTAACAACCTAACCACAGAATGGAGAGATTTCTTCGCCTCTCTCATAATCACCCAGATGGACTGGATCGCTTTATAATTCCAAGTGCAGTAAGAGCTTTTCAACAGCTTGCATAAGAGCACAAAAATGTTTGAATGTTAGGTTTGACCCCATGATCAGCTCCGGTCCCTTTCAGATCAAATCGGTTGCCAATATCACGGTTGGTCTGGTCTACGGCATTGGTCACCTCGTGCAGGTCGACCTCGGAAACGGTATCAAATGAAGGCATAAAACTTCTCTCTATTCTTGTTATGCGCACATAATGGTCCAGATCGGTTCTGAACGCTTTCAGTGCAAGGCGGAAAATGTGAGTTTATCCCAATGATGACCGCGAGCACAGCTCGTAGTGTTACAAGTGTAAATGATCATTTTCCAACCGAGTTACGAGGTCGCGCTACACAGCAATGGAAGTGTTCAGAATTGAGCTGGGGCATTATGCCAACTGATCATCCGCAACATGGTAGGTCGGATCTTCGAGCATATTGACCTCAACCAGATCCCCCGCCTTGTGCAGTAGCAGTCGACACTCGGGACTGAGATGGCGCAGATGGAGCTGCTTGTCCAGCTTCAGGTACTTCTCCGCCAGGGTATCAATCGCCTCAATCGCCGAGTGGTCCGCCACCCGCGAATTCTTGAACTCGATAATGACCTCATCCGGGTCACTCTTGGGATCAAACAGATCGAGGAAGTTCTTCACCGAACCAAAAAAGAGCGGACCGTTCAACTCGTAGATACGAGTACCGTCCTCCTCATCTCGCCGCTCCACATTGATATGGCTGGCGTGCTCCCAGGCAAAGATCAGTGCGGAGACGATCACCCCGACAATCACCGCAATCGCCAGATCGGTCGCCACGGTGACTGCGGAGACCAGTACCAGCACAAAGGCATCCTTGGCGGGAATCTTGTTCATGATACGAAAGCTTGACCACTCAAAGGTGCCCAACACCACCATGAACATCACCCCGACCAGTGCTGCCATCGGGATCATCTCGATCAGATCGGAGGCAAAGAGGATAAAGCTCAGCAGAAACAGGGCAGCAGCAATACCGGAGAGGCGCTGATGTCCACCCGAATTCACATTGATCATGCTTTGACCGATCATTGCACAGCCGCCCATGCCGCCAAACATCCCGGTGGTGGTGTTGGCAATGCCCTGCCCGATACATTCACGATTACCCTGACCACGGGTATCCGTGAGTTCATCAATCAGGCTCAATGTCAGCAGCGACTCAATCAGACCGACTGCGGCAAGAATAACGGCATAGGGGAAGATGATGTATAGCGTCTCCCAGTTCAGGGGAACTTCAGGAATATGGAATGTGGGGAACCCGCCCTCAATCGAGGCCAGATCTGCAACCCGCTTGGTATCCAGATCGAGTCCAAGCACCAGCAGGGTAACCACCAGAATTGCCGCCAATGATGCAGGAATGGCCCCGGTCAACTTGGGCAGATAGTGGATGATGGACATGGTCAGAATAACCAGTCCACCAAGCAGCATCAGATCATTACCACTCATCCAGGCACTGCCCCCATCCGGGGTGGCGAACTGGAAGTGTTGCAGCTGCGCAAGGAAGATCACGATCGCCAGCCCGTTGACGAAACCAAGCATCACCGGATGGGGCACAATGCGGATATATTTACCAAGGCGCATCAACCCGACGCCAATCTGGATCACCCCGGTCAGGACCACCGCCGCAAACAGATACTCCACCCCGTGTTCGGCCACCAGCGAGACCATCACCACCGCCATCGCCCCGGTGGCACCGGAGATCATCCCCGGACGTCCCCCAAAGATCGAGGCCAGCAGCCCCACCATAAAGGCGGCGTAGAGTCCCACCAACGGGTCCACCCCGGCAACAAAGGCGAAGGCGACCGCCTCGGGTACCAGTGCCAGCGCCACGGTCAGCCCCGACAACACTTCATTCTGAACACATACCCTGCTTGCGCAACCCAACTGAAACATCACAAAATCCTTCTGCTTGCGGGTTTCCCCCGCTAAAGAAAAACCCGCTGCAACCACTGCAGCGGGTTTTGGTACATCAGAATATAATTATACACAAAATCCACATGGCCTGAACCAATCACCCCCCCGAAGATGAAAATCCGTTCTGAGCTGCCATACTGAAAGATGAGCAGGGCGACCGAGGTCGTGCTTCTTTTCGGCGGCAGTGACCCCGAAACAAAATTGACCGGCTCTTTCGGCTCGTACCCCTGACAGTTCCATGCTTATTTGCAGAGGACGCACGGTAAAAAGATCCATGCTGCAAAGGCATGTGACAATCCGAAAGTCCCGCCCTGCTCATCCTTTATCACTGTAGCAGATCGGGAGCAGATGTCATGGTCGAAGCAATCACAAAAGCAGCAGGTCTGGATGTTCACAAGATGATGGTGATGGCCTCGGTCATTCAGGAGCACATTCGCTATCTGCAAAACTCCATTGAGGAGATGGATCAGTTGCTCTATCAATCCATGGAACCCTATCAACAGGCATGGGGGCTTTTGCAGCCCCTACCAGAGGTCGATCGCTGGGCCGCCACAGCCATACTGATCGAGATCGGAACCAACATGTCCCAGTTTGGGAACATCCAGCAGTTCACCTCATGGGCCGGACTCTGCCCGGGTAATAACGAGAGTGCCGGAAAGAGAAAGAGCGGCAGAACACGCAAAGGGAATCGCTCCCTTCGACGCGCCTTATGTGAGGTAGCCAATACTGCCAGCAGAACCAAAAGCCAGTTCAAGAGAAAATACCAGGGGCTTGTCATACGCAGGGGACACAAGCGAACGATCATTGCGCTGGCACACAAGATACTTCGGATCATCTACTCCATGCTCAAGAACATGGAACCCTACCGGGACCCGGAGATTGACTATGAGGCGATAATGGTTGCCAGGAACGCCTCTCGCTGGATGAAGAAGTTACGGGAGTTTGGGTACTTGCCTCAACTGCAGGCAACGTAAACACAACCAGCAGGTAGGGATAGAATCAAGAAGGCTTTCAGTGTCTCTGAGAGCAGGGATTGCTGTGGCTCAATGTGTGGATGATTTCACGGTAAAATGTTTGAATGTTAGGTTTGACCCTATGACTCTGTTGAGGATTCAGAGGGGCTCTCCAGCAAGCTGTCTCTAGACAAACAACCTTGCTGAAAGGGATACGCTATCTCTCCTGCAGATCAGCAGTTTCTACCGATCCTTCAGATCAACCCAAACTTCATTGTCTTTCACTGTCAGTGGATAGACTCGGACCGACTCCTCGGCCGGAGGCTCCTGAGGCTCTCCAGTAGCCAGATTAAAACGACTGCCATGCAGAGAGCAGCGCACCACCTCTCCCTCCAGACACCCCAGATCAAGCGCAATCACATCATGGGGGCAGCGGTTGGCAATGGCGTGAAAACCGCTCTCGGTATGGGCCACCAGGATATCGTGCCCCTTGATCTGGTAGGCACGCATCTTGCCCACAGCCAGCTCATCCACCTGTAGCAGCTTCTCCATCAGATTCGCCCCGCCGCCTTGCCGCTCTTCAGTACATCACGTACCTGCTCCGCCCCCTGCTCCAGCGTCTCACAACGTCCGAGATGATGCAGTGCCAGCGCACCGCTCAACACCAGGGTATCGAAGGTAATTCCCTCCTTCCCCTCCAACGCCTGGATTCCGGCCTCGGCTGCCGCCTTGGAGATCTCCTCATTGCCCTCGACACCAACCGGTATCGCCGGGGCACGCAGATCATGCAGGATGCCGAGAGATTCTGGATCAACCTGTACCGCCACCTCTGGTTCATCCCCAACAAACTGGTAGGTGGTAGAGGCCTGACGCAACGAGGCGGTCACTCCACCCTCCACACCACGTACCAGCAGCGCAGAATCGAAACCGCCATGGCGTGCCAGCATCGCATAGATCTCTGCATAGGGCTTGTGCACATAGCCGGTCATCTGGTGGGTCTGCTGCTTGCCGCGAATCGGCCGACTGGAGACCTCGGTAGTGGTGATCACGCTACGCTTGATCAGCTGATTTCGCAGCGGAATCAGCTTGTGCAGCGCCGGGCAGGACTGGCTCTGATCAAGATAGCCCCAACCTTTGCCTGGGTCGCTCAACTGTTCAGCCACCTGAGTCACCGATAGATCCACATCAACACCCGCTGCACGCAGAATCTGGCGATGGGTAAAACCATATTTGGGGCTGACGGTCTCCAATCCCTGGGTCAGCGCAGGAATGCCCAGCTCGGCTAGCAGTGGCGCCAGAAACGGTGCTGCAGGGAGAGTACGGTTGTAGCCGTTGTAGGGATCGACAACATCGACCACCTCATCCACATCGGCAGTAGCGGTGTAGGTGAGATCCTGAATGCCGGAGAGAATGCCGCGATTCTCATCTTCGGTCTCCCGCTTCATCCGTAGCGCAATCAGGAACACTGCCGCCTGCACATCGGGTACATGCCCCTCGAGAATGGCCCGCATTCCGGTGCGTGCCTCTTCAAATTCAATATCCTTGCTGAGGGTGGGACCTGTTGCAATGCGCTGGATAATGGAGGTCATCACCTCCTGAGCATGAGAAGGATCAAGGGGGGCAATAGGAGACATCAAATAATTCCTTACTAAAATGGTTTGCTTTTTGTTTTGCCAACTGTATCATAACCGGCACCCATTTTATCAAACACTAAAATTTTGCTAAGGAGTGAGCATTATGAACGTAGATCAGCACATCAAGGTAGCACAGTGGCACATGGAGCAGGCACGCCTGCACGCTGCAAACGGTGACCACAGCTGCGGTTGCCCAGCCAACGACCACGATCAGAAGGCCATTGACGCGGTTGAGAAGGGCAGCATCGAAGAAGAGACTGCCTGCAGCGTATAACAATTACGCCCCTCTTAATCAGAGGCCCGATACACCCAGTGTGTATCGGGCCTTTTTATTGCATTGAGCGTATACTTCACCCGCCATGCTTGCCGAATCAATCTACCTCTCTGCATTCCTGATGGGCCTGCTGGGCAGCACCCACTGCGCTGGCATGTGTGGTGGCATTGTCTCCGCACTGACTGCAGGAATCTCCCCCAAGCAGCGCTTAACGGAAAGTACACGTTATCTACTCGCCTACAACGGCGGACGCATTGGCAGCTACGCCATTGCCGGAACCATGATGGCACTACTCGGTTCCACACTCTCGATGATGGGTGAAGGGATGGTGATTCGGCGAGGGTTTATTCTCCTCTCCGCCACCCTGATGATTCTGCTGGGGCTCTACCTCAGTGGGCTCTGGCCAGCCGCCATCCTCAAGATTGAACAGGGCGGAGCCGTAATCTGGAAACGGATCGAACCAATCGCCCAACGCTGGATTCCCATTCGTTCCACCTCTCACGCCTGGGTTGCCGGCATGCTCTGGGGCTGGCTCCCCTGTGGACTGGTCTATACTGCATTGCTATGGGCACTCTCCGCCGAACATCCCGTTCAGGGGACGCTGCTGATGGTCAGCTTCGGCCTCGGCACCCTGCCCGCCCTGCTAAGCATCGGCATTTTCTCCAGAAAAGTGCTGCAACACCTGCAAACCGGGTGGGTTCGGGCGACTGCGGGTATAATGGTTGCCGCTTTTGGCATCTTTCAACTGACAACACTATAAACCGGACACCATGAAATTTGATATCGAAGAGGCCCAACTAAAGGCCAGCAAGGTTCCGCATGAGATTTTTCTCACCAACCTCATCGTCAACCATATTCTCTACTTCGCCTTTGCCCTGAGTGCCTCTTCCCTGCCCCTGCTGATTGCAATGGTCCCAATCATCTCAATCCTCGCACTCGGCTACTTGATGATCCGTGGAAGAAAGGTGGTCAACAGTGACTCCATCCCCTGGTTTGTACAGTGCCATTGGCGAGTGGCGATGAAAAGAGGACGCCTGCTGCTGATCATGCTCGGCGGGCTGATTACGCTATTGGGAGCACTATTCTCCATTCATCTGTTTGGCGGCACCCCGTTTGCCCAGGTCATCCCCTTCATGGCGGTGATCACCATGCCGGTAATGGTCACCATCCTTGCACTGATCATCATGGAGTCCGAGGGGCTCCACCATGCCCGTACCGGACAGCTCTCCAAGGGGATAGTGGAACAATACCCTGCTCCCACCGAAGTGAAGCTGATCGAGGAGTAGAACATGAGCCGTACCGGTCTGCTTGCCGTGCTGCTGTTCACAGGGCTGCTGATAGCCTTTGCCGCCCTATTGCCAGATCAGCAAAACCGTCACATCGAAGAGACCCCATGGAACATCACCCTTTCACCACAGGGTAACAGTCAGGTACTGGGGATCACACTGGAGGAGAGCAGTGTCGAGGAGGCATTGACCCACTGGGAGGAGGCCCCTGAAATCACCATTTTCGTGAAGGAGGGGGTTTCTACCAAGGTGGAGGCCTTCTTTGAGCAGGTCAATCTGGGCGGTATCCGTGCCACTATCGTTGCCGAAATTGAGGTTGCTGATGAACAGCTCAATACCCTGATTGATCAGGGAGCACGTATCTCCACCCAGGGAGATGGTAGCCGCAAGATCGAGGTGGATGGACCTGGCATGCGTGTCGTTGAGCAGAGCCCGATCATCAGTCTCACCTATATGCCGAAGGCCAATCTACCTCCCGAGACCATCGAGAAGCGCTTCGGCAAACCGGAGTATGTATTTGAGCTGCCGGAGGGAATTACCCATTGGATCTATCCCCAGCAGGGGCTGGATATTGTAATCTCAGCCGAAACCAAGGAGGTACTGCAGTACGTCTCTCCAAAACGGATTGAGCGGCTGCTCACACCACTACAGCAGGCCGCCGCTACTTCCGGCTAGCCGCACACTGAGTAACCACCTGCTTCACATCGGAGAGCTGTACCGGCTTGACCAGATAGCGGTTGGCTCCAAGACTGACAATCTGCTGTACCGTACTGGGCTCCTCAAAACCGGTAACCACCACCACAAACAGTTCACTGTCCTTTTCACGGATCTTCTTCAACACATCCAGTCCGCTCATATCCGGCAAATGGATATCGAGCAGCAACAGGTCGATACCTTTAAAGCTGCTGAGATAACGCAGCCCCTCTGCACCATTGGATGCGATGGAGACCTCATCCACACCAGACTCTAACAACATATTCTCCAGCAAACGCTGAATAGGTTTAACATCCTCGATAATAACCGCTTTCAATCTGTTTCTCCCCCAACTCCGGGATTGTGATCACTTCCATGCTCTTGCGCTACACCAAGGCTCCCCCTCCTGATCCAGTGCAACGGCAACAACATACCTATTCTCTCGCAATGCCGCAACCAAAGTTGTGACAAAATGAAAATGGCTCCACAATCCCTTTAACAATCCTGATAGAT
>CAYFOU010000134.1:0-8505 GCA_964344805.1 uncultured Piscirickettsiaceae bacterium
CTACGCCACCCACCTGCTGGAGCTGGCCGAGGCGGCCGGTACGCTGGTGGTCAACCGGCCACAATCCCTGCGAGACTTCAACGAGAAGCTGGCCACCGCCTGGTTCCCCGATCTCACCCCACCGATGATCGTCACCCGCAACCATCAACAGATTCGCCAATTCCTGCAGCTGCATGGGGAGATCATCCTCAAACCACTCGATGCGATGGGGGGCACCTCGATCTTCCGGCTGGAGGATGGCGACCCCAACACCGGCGTAATCATCGAGACCCTGACCCACCACGGCGCCCACTACGCCATGGTGCAGCGCTACATCCCCGAGATCAGCGAAGGGGACAAGCGCATCCTGCTGGTTGATGGCGAACCGGTCCCCTATGCACTGGCCCGTATTCCTGCCGAGGGTGAACATCGCGGCAACCTCGCCGTTGGGGGGCGTGGCGAGGGCATCCCCCTCTCCGCCCGTGATTACGAGATCGTGGAACGGGTCGCCCCCACCCTGCGAGAGAAAGGACTGCTCTTTGTCGGACTCGATGTAATCGGTGACTACCTGACCGAGATCAACGTCACCAGCCCCACCTGCATCCGCGAGCTGGACCGACAGTTCGGCCTCAATATCGCCGGACAGCTAATGGATGCGATTGAACTTCAACTCACCAACCAATGAGACACCTGTTACTCCTGTTCCCGCTGCTGCTACTGCTCAGCTGCAGCCGTGCCCCCTCTCTCTATCAGGATCAGTTCCTCGCCTTCGGCACCGTGGTCTCCCTCTCCATCTGGGGGGCCAGTGAAGCCCAGAATGCCGAGGCCAGTCGTCTGATCCGCGAGGACTTTGCTGTAATGCACGACACCTGGCACGCCTGGAAGAGGGGAGGGCTGTTGGGGGAAATCAACCAGAACCTCTCCGAAGGCAAATCCACCCCCCTCTCTGCCGAGGCGGCCGAGCTGCTACAACAGACCGCCGAACTTTCTCACCAGAGCAACCACCTCTTCAACCCGGCCATCGGCAAGCTGGTCGCCCTCTGGGGGTTTCATGGTGAGGAGTGGAAAGGGCCACCGCCTTCAAAAAACGAGATCAATGCACTACTGCAGAGCAACCCCACCCTCGACAGCCTGCAGTTTGAGAACGGCACCATTACCGGCACCAACCCCGATGTGAAGATCGACCTCGGCGGCATCGCCAAGGGGTATGCGGTAGACCGCGCCATCGAGCAGCTCAAACAGCTCGGCATCGAGCACGCCATCGTCAACACCGGCGGGGATCTGCGCGCCATCGGCGCCAAGGGAGAGCGCGACTGGAACATCGGCATCCGTTCACCCGATGGGGGTGAACCAATCGCATCACTGCAGCCACAGGGGGATGAATCGATCTTTACCTCTGGTGATTACGAGCGGATGTTTGAATATCAGGGCAAACGCTACCATCACATCATCGACCCCCGCAGCGGCTGGCCTGCCACGGGTACCCGCTCGGTCACGGTGATCCACAGCAGCGCCACCATCGCCGATGCGGCGGCCACTGCACTGCTGATTGCCGCCCCGAAAGAGCGCGCCACCATTGCCCGCCAGATGGGAATTGAGGCGCTACTACTGATTGATGATGCCGGGGTCTATCACCTCACCCCAGAGATGGAGCAGCGACTCACCTTTCTCAATGAGCCTCCACAAATCCAGCCGCTGCTGGTGACACTCCCCTAAGCAGGTTCAAAGTCCAGTTTGCCCGCACCGCAGACCGGGCAAACCCAGTCATCGGGAATATCATCGAACCAGTACTCAAACGTGTTGATAAAAATCCACTACCTACCTCCGAGGGAAGTATGGGATAGGCAGTGGATGGACAGGATCACAGCACCGTTATAGCGCTGCAACCTGAACCAGTGCCGCCTCTTTGTTGCGCAAACTCACTTGCGCACCCTGAACCGTATAGGTACGTGGGTCACCCAGCAATGCAGTGTAATCGATGGCAATGGTTGCCCCGGGGATCAGACCAATCGAAGAGAGGCGTGCCTGAAGGGTGCTATCACCATTGATACGAGTAATTCGTACACGGTTACCCGGTTTAAGATGATCCAGTGTCACGTTTTTTCTCCTCAGCTGTTTTTGGTGCGTCAATCCCCCGATTGTTGACAATATAATTCTTCACTCTCGTGGCTCCACGCTTGAGGTCACCGGCAAAATAGCGGAACCCCTCCTTGGTGTAAAAGGCGGCCCTGGTCACCGGAGAGAAGAGTGTCGATAGCGATACCATCCCCTTATCTCCTTGAAATTCTGAAACCGAAGATTTCGGTATCGCGCCTGCGGGCACTGAGAATACCGATCGCGGTTGCCGCCACGATAGCCGCCGTAGCACCGGGAACGGCGGTTACCGCAAGACCGGTGGCAATGATCTTTGAGCTCACACCTGCAAAGCTTAAACCGGCCAGCCCTTTACCGGCAGCCGCACTCCCCCCCGAGACTGCGGCAACCCCCTTCGCCTGCAGCGTAGAGGTGACCGTCACCGGCAGATTCAGATCCACTGCACCTTTACCTGCGAGAACAATTTGGTTGGTGCCATCCAGCACCACAGATTGCTGTACCATGCGCTATGCTCCTTTAAATGGTTCGGTTGCCGAGACCGTGAATCAGGGGAATCTCCCATGCACGCCCAAACAGGGCACTCACAATCCCCACCAGAGATGCGATCAGCGCGAGTGAACTGAGTGCAATTACCAGAAATTTGGGCGCAATCGGCAGAAACAGCACCAGCAGTGCTGCAACCCACAACAACCAGATCGCAACCCCCTGCTTGGCGTGAAAAAAGACGAATCGATCCTTCCGGTTCATCAGCAGTGGAACAAAGACCAGCGGTCCGAGATAACAGATCATTGCATTCACATTGCTGAGCAGTGATCGTTCCTTGTGAACTATCTTTGCCATGACGGCCTCCTGTGTAATGAGACCTTTGCACAAAAGCCCTTTTGCCTTCATGCGGCGTTAAAAATGTACTCAATCGGTCATTTACCCTGTGTAAACTCCCTCTCTGCGTGCATTTTTGCCTTGCCTGAAAGCAAAATCATCTTCTGTGTAAAGGTCTCGTAATGATGTTTTCATCAGAGACGTCCCCCCCAAAGTGGCCGCATTATGCAACATGCAACATGCAATCTTATGCTGCAACCCTGCAAAAGGTGTTGTTATGGAATTAAATTCATCATTGAAGAGGGCTGATTCAGACAGCCACACACACTCACCTGACCGATTCTCAATAACCTGCTAAGATAAATGTATGAGTCGAAAGATCGAACCGAAAGAGCACTATCTTGGCAACCACCTGTTGATTGCGATGCCCTCACTGCAGGATGCCAATTTCGACCACACCGTCTCGCTGATCTGCGAACACAACGAGGAGGGGGCGATGGGCTTTGTGCTCAACCGCCCCACCACTCTGCCAATCCAGGAGCTGTTCGACCATATGGATATTGCAGTCACCGTTCCCCTCAATCCAGAGGAAGTGCTGCACACCGGCGGCCCGGTACAGCCTGAGCGTGGCTTTGTGATCCACAGCCCGATTGGCGAGTGGGAATCCACTTTGGAGCTGACCTCGGAGATCGGCATCACCGCCTCACGTGACATCCTCTTTGCCATCGCCAATGGTGAAGGGCCGGAGAAGAAGCTCATCACCCTCGGCTATGCCGGTTGGGCAGAGGGGCAGCTGGAGCGGGAGTTCTCCGAAAACAGCTGGCTCAGCGTTCCCGCCACCCCGGAGCTGGTCTTCGACACCGAAGATGCCGCACTGTGGAAAAAATCAGCCGACCAACTCGGCATCGACATCAACTTGCTTACCGCTGAAGCGGGACATGCCTGAGTAATTGCCCAACTCACCAACAGCCTCAGATCGAACCCTGCTGGGTTTCGATCTCGGCACCCACCGTATCGGGGTCGCCATCGGACAGGAATTAACCGCATCAGCACGCCCACTGACAACGATTCATCGCAAGAACCGACAGGCCGACTGGCAGCAGATCGAGGCCCTGTTCCAGGAGTGGGGCGCAGAAGCCGCTGTGGTTGGGGTTCCACTGCAGGAGGATGGCAGTGAACAGGAGATGTCACGACTGGCGCGAAAATTCAGCAATCAACTGCGTGGTCGCTTCAATTTAACCGTCTATGAGGTCGATGAGAGGCTGACCTCGATTGAAGCGGAGTCTATCATTCGTTCCCATCGGGGACATCGCAGACCACAGCAGGAGAGAGACGTGGATGCCGTGGCCGCCACTCGCATCTTGCAGAGCTGGTTCAACCAGCAACCAGCTTGATCTTGCTATAATTTCCTGTATGAGACTGAGCCCATCCGAACAGCAGCAGATCCGGGAGATTTTACATTACCATTTTGGTGAGACAGCCCGTAGCTGGCTATTTGGCTCCAGGGTCGACGATGGTCTTCAGGGAGGCGATATTGATCTCTATATCGAGACCTCCCGGCCTCTGCCTCAAACCTTGCAACCAGAGCTGGAGGCACAGGTTGCCCTGATCCAGCGACTGGGAGACCGCAAAATCGATCTGCTGGTCCGCTATAAAGGTCAACAAGACCGCCCCATCTACCAACTGGCCCGCAACACAGGAGCAGCCCTGTGAACCCGACCGCCTCACTGTTTCAGGAGAATCTGGCACAGGCTGAACAGGCCCATCAGGTTCTGGAATACAGCTACGCCCACCTCCACTCACTCGCCCCACTCAATGTGAAGCAGCTACAAGCCCTCCCTGCAGAGACGCTGGAAGATCTGGATGCACTCACCATCCGTTTCGCCCGTCTACAGGATTTGATGGGCAAACGACTGTTTCGAGGCCTTGCTTTGCTGGAGGCAGAGGAGCAAGAGCGTTTTCTCGACCTCCTTGCTCTAATGGAAAAACGGGGGCTATTGGAGATGGAACAGTGGCTACAGATCCGTACACTACGCAATCAGATTGCACATGAGTACCTCGACCAACCAGAGACCTTTGTTCGACTGCTTAACCAGCTATTCGAGATGATTCCTCTGGTGATTGCCATTTACCAACGCCTGCTCCACTACCTGAACGAGAAAGCCCTGCTTCGCTGACCGCCTATGAATCCGACAGAGATCACCTCCGATACCGTCCCCAAACTGATCGAGCAGTTGGCCACCCAACTGCAACAGCGGTTTGGCGATACGCTCAACGAAACCTTCATCATCGGTATCCACACCGGCGGTACTTGGATTGCCGAACAGCTCCACCAGCAGTTGGCAAATCCCAATCCATTGGGTGAACTCAACATCTCCTTCTACCGCGACGATTTCACCCAGATTGGCCTCCACCCACAGGTCTCTCCCTCCAATCTCCCGTTTGATGTGGATGGTGCCCAGATCATTCTGGTCGATGATGTGCTCTACAGTGGCCGCACCATTCGCGCCGCCCTCAACGAGATCTTCGACTATGGCCGCCCCGCCAAGGTGACCCTGGCGGTTCTGGTGGACCGCGACGAGCGCGAGTTGCCGATCCAGGCCGATGTGACCGGCACCCAGATCCATCTAGGGAGTGGCCAGCAGATCAAACTGCGCGGCCCGGAACCGCTGCAACTCGAACTGTTGGAGGCGTAACTTGGGCAAGTCTATTCAACTCGACAACAACGGGCGGCTGCGCCACTTCCTCTCCATCGAGGGGCTCAACCGCAATCTACTGACCGAAATTCTCGATACCGCAGAGAACTTCATCAGCGTCGGCAACCGGCAGGCGAAGAAGGTACCACTGCTGCGTGGCAAGACCATCGCCAACCTCTTCTTCGAGCCCAGCACCCGTACCCGTACCACCTTCGATCTGGCCGAAAAGCGGCTCTCGGCCGATGTGCTCAACATCAACATCAGCGCCTCCGCCACCACCAAGGGGGAGACCCTGCTCGATACCCTGCAGAACCTGATCGCGATGCAGATCGACATGTTTGTGGTGCGCCACAGCGCCAGCGGGGCGGCCCACTTTATCGCCCAGCATGTACCCGATTTCGTCAGCGTCATCAACGCCGGAGATGGTCGCCACGCCCACCCCTCACAGGCGATGCTCGACATGTTCACCATCCGCAAGCACAAGGAGGATTTCACCCGGCTGCGGGTCGCCATTGTCGGCGATGTGATGCACTCACGGGTGGCCCGCTCGCAGATCCACGCCCTCAACATGTTGGGCTGTCCAGAGGTGCGGGTGGTCGGCCCACACACCTTGAGCCCCGCCCATGTGGAGGATCTCGGGGTCCACTTCACCAACAGCATGGAGGAGGGGCTGGAGGGGGTCGACGTCATCATCATGCTGCGACTGCAGAACGAGCGCATGAGTGGCGCCCTGCTCCCCAGCAAGGGGGAGTACTTCCACTACTACGGCCTGACCGAAAAGCGGCTGAAGCGCGCTGCCGAGGATGCGATTGTGATGCATCCCGGCCCGATGAACCGCGGGGTCGAGATCGAGAGTGCGGTGGCCGACAGCGGCCACTCGGTGATTCTGCAGCAGGTGACCAACGGTATTGCGGTACGCATGGCGGTGCTCTCCATGGCGATGCAAGGCCGAGGAGAAGCTGTATGAAGATTCTGATCCAGAACGGTCGCATCATCGACCCCGCCAACCAGATCGACCGGATCGGCGATCTGCAGATCATTGACGGCATTATCCAGGAGAATCGCGACGACTTTGCCGCTGATCAGACCATTGACGCCACCAACCAGGTGGTCTGCCCAGGGCTGGTCGATCTGCGTGCCCGTCTGCGGGAACCGGGACAGAAGCATAAGGGCTCGATCAAGAGCGAGACCCACGCCGCCGCTGCCGGTGGCGTAACCACGCTGGCCGTCCCCCCGGATACCACTCCGGTGATTGATAGCACCGCAGTGGTGGAGCTGATCCGCCACAAGGCGGAGATCGCCGGTTTCGCCGAGGTGATCCCGCTGGGCGCATTGACCAAAGAGTTGGAGGGGGAGCAGCTCAGCAATATGGGGGGGCTGAAGCAGAGCGGTTGCAGCGTGGTCTCCAATGCACAACGACCGATCACCAACTCACTGGTGATGCGCCGCGCGATGGAGTATGCCGCCACCCACAACCTGACCATCTTCCTCCATCCGGAGGACCCCTGGCTGCGTAACAATGGCTGCGCCCATGAGGGGACCATCAGCACCCGTCTCGGCCTGCCCGGCATCCCCGACGCAGCCGAGAGCGCCGGAGTGGCCCGCGATCTGGTACTGATCCGCGAGACCGGCGTACGCGCCCATTTCTGCGGCCTGAGCAGTCGCAATGCGCTGAAGATGGTGGCCGATGCCCGCAGCGAGGGGCTGGCGGTGACCGCCGATGTCGCCGTCCACCACCTCTATCTGAGCGAGATGGATATCGGCGGCTTCAACAGCCTCTGCCACGTCCATCCTCCGCTGCGTACCGAACGCGATCGTGACGGACTGGTCGAGGGGGTGCGCAACGGCACCCTTCAGGCGATCTGCTCCGACCACCAGCCACACGATGATGATGCCAAGGCGGCTCCATTCGAGGAGACCGAGGCGGGCATCAGTGCGGTAGAGACCCTGCTACCACTGACACTACGGATCGGTAAAGAGCAGGGGCTCAGCCTCTCCGAGACGCTGGCACTGGTCACCCGAAACCCGGCCGAGATCCTGCGCATCGATGCCGGCACTCTCTCCGTCGGCAACCTCGCCAACATCACCCTCTTCGACCCCGAGGCGTGGTGGCGCCCCACCCCGGAACGGCTCCGCAGTGCGGGCAAGAACAGCCCCTTCCTCAACTGGGAACTGCAGGGCAAGGTCACCCATACTCTCTTCAATGGACAACTTGTATATGAAGCACCCTAATCGCGACACCCTCTTCAAGGAGGAGACCACCATCCTCGACCACCTCCATCTGGAGGGAGATCAACACATTCTCAAGTTGAAGGCCCCGGAAATCGCCGCCAAGGCGCTGCCCGGCAGCTTCGTCCATGTCGAGTGCGGTCCACAGTTCACCCTGCGTCGCCCAATCTCGATCATGCGTGCCGATCCACAGCAGCAGACCATCGAGCTGCTCTACAAGAAGCTGGGGAGTGGTACCGCCGCCTTGAGTAAAAAAGAGAGCGGAGAGCCGTTGAGCCTGATCGGCCCCATCGGCAAGCCATTTGAGCTCCACCCGGAGCGCAGCCGTCCACTGCTGATTGGTGGCGGGGTCGGGATGCCGCCGATGGTCTTTATTGCGCAGTCGATCCGCAACAACAAGGATTACAAGCCCTTTGCCATCCTCGGCTCCGAGGTCCCCTTCCCATTCAAGGCCAGCCCATCACAGATGATGCTGCCCGGCATCCCTGATGGGGTGATCGCCTCGATGCCGCTGCTGGAGGATTGGGGCATCCCCAGCCGACTCGCCAGCCTGCAGGGGTACGCAGGCACCCACGAGGGCTATGTCACCGATCTGGCTCGTCACTGGCTCGATGCCCTCGACGACGAGGCGCGCAGTCAGGTGGAGATCTTCAGCTGTGGCCCCCATCCGATGCTGGAGGCCGTCGCC
>CAYFOU010000135.1:0-6590 GCA_964344805.1 uncultured Piscirickettsiaceae bacterium
CAAAGAGCAAAGATAATAGAGAGGATCAAAAATAGTACTGATCTGCACTATTCAGAAAATGGGGAAATTTACATCCACTCTTCAATCATCATCTACTCATTCTTTACCTAATCCTGCCTCAAAACGCTACTTTTATTAAAAAGCAACCAGACACCAGCTTGAGATTATACGGGATACCCGTATAATTAAATTTATGAAAACTGTGATCGAAACCCCCACCTTCACCAAGCAGGCCAGTAAGATCTGGGGTGATGAGGAGAAGGAGGATTTCATTACATGGATTGCCACTCACTGGAATGAGGGGGATGTAATTAGCGGCAGCAATGGTGCCAGAAAGGTACGCTGGGCACGCCAAGGCGGTGGTAAAAGTGGTGGTGGGCGTGTGATCTATTTCTATCTGGACGAAAATGATGCACTGCTATTGGTAGCGGCTTACCCCAAAAACCGCCGTGAAACAATGAAAGGGCATGAAGTAAGAGGGCTGAAACAATGAAACTGGAAGACTTGAAAGATATTAATATTGAGCAAGTTGCCAAGGCAATTGAGATCGATGCGGGTGAGACACTGCCAGAGATCCGTGAGGCACTGACTGAAGTCAAAACGGGCAAACATGGAGTAGTGCATACCCCAGATCAGATGGCTATCCGCCAGGCACGCAAACAGTTGGGGTTATCTCAGCCCGCTTTTGCCGATATGCTCCATACTTCGGTTGCCACATTACGAGATTGGGAACAGGGGCGCTTTAACCCCCCGGGCAGTGCTGTACTACTGGCGCAGATTGCGGTAGATCACCCCGAGGTGATTGCAGAATATCAAGTTGCATAAAAGTGATTGAGGGGTGGCAATAGCTCACTTCATCATCTGCCCCATATTGAAGATCGGCATATACATCGCCATCAGGATTCCACCAATCACCACCCCGAGAAAGACAATCATGATCGGTTCGATCAGTGCGGTCATGTTCTGGATCGAGTTATCAAACTCCTCCTGATAATACTTCTCCATCCCCTCCAGCATCTCCCCCAGCTTGCCGGTCTTCTCTCCGACTGCCAGCAGTTGAGAGAACTCCAGCGGGAAGATCGCCTGCTCCTTTGCCATTTCGGAGAGTGGCCGCCCTGCCAGCACTCCCCGCTTCATCTCCTCCAGTGCATCCTGAATCAGCAGATTGCTCATCGAATCGCGGGTGATCTCCAGCGCATTGTTGATCGAGACTCCGGCCACATGGAGGTTACCCAATACCAGCGAGATCTTTGACATGGCCGAGCGGATCATCAGATCACCTACAAGTGGCAGGTGCATCATCTGGCGCTGGATAAAGCGGCGCACTGCGGGCTTGCGCTGGCTCAATATCCGTAGCGTTATCACGGTACCCACCACAGTCACCAGCAGCACTCCCCCCCCTTCCGGGCTGCGCAGCCACTCACTGATCGCCACCACAATCCGCGTGGCAGCGGGCAGTTCACCTCCCATTCCTCGGTACATCTCAACAAAGACCGGCACGACCTTGGTTAGCATGATGATGACCACTGCTGTCGCAACGGTCAGTAGAATGGTGGGATAGAAGAGCGCCTTCTTCACACTCTTCTGGATATGGATATTCTTCTCCACACTGGCAACCAGCCGCTCCAGAAAGAAGTCGAACTTGCCGCTCACCTCACCGGCCCGCAGCAGGTTGATAAAGACCGAATCAAACACATCACGATGGTAGGCGAAGGCGGTAGAGACCGCATTGCCTCGCTCCACATGCTGGTAGATATCGTTGAGCACATAGAGCAGCGCTGGAGAACTGGCCTGATCACGCAGCATACTGAGCGCATCCAGCACCGGCAGCCCGGCGTTGATCATGCTGGAGAACTTCTTCAGCAGTACCAGCAGTTCATCCTGCGGCACCTTCCCCTTTTTCGCCTTGACCTGCTTTCCACCCGTTACCGTGGTCCCTGCAGATTGCGCCTTCAGCTCCAGTACGGTGACATGTTGCTGGGCCAGCAGCATCTTCGCCTGCGCCTCATCCATTGCATCGACATCCCCCTCCATCCGCTTGCTGTCGACAAATCCTTTCCAGTGGAAGCGGGCCATGATGATATGTTCAGCCAATTAGCATGATTCGGCTATATTCGACCAGCGAGAGATCCCCCTGAACCATCAGCTCACGGGCGATCTGCTGCATGGTACGGAATCCGCTCTGCAGGGCCACCTGCTGCAGCTCATCGGTACTTTGCCCTTGTTCAATCGCCTCACGCAGCTGGTCCTCGATCGGCAGTACCTCATAGATCCCCTGCCGTCCCTTGTAGCCGGTACCATGACAGAGTGGGCACCCCTTGCCCCGGTAGACGACCATCTCCTCCGCCTGCTGTGGATCAAAGCCGATCTTCAGCAGATCCTCAATAGTGACCATCTCATCCACCTCACGACAATCGGGGCAGGTTTTGCGTGCCAGCCGCTGTGCCACTATCAGCTTCAGTGAAGAGGTGATCAGATAGGGGGGAACACCAATATTGACCAGTCGGGAAATGGTGCTAACTGCATCATTGGTGTGTAGCGTACTCAACACCAGGTGACCAGTCAGTGCCGCCTTGATGGCGATATCAACCGTCTCCTTGTCACGAATCTCACCCACTAGAATCACATCGGGATCCTGTCGCAGGAAGGAGCGCAGCACCGAGGCAAAACTGAGACCAATCTCCTCCTTGATCTGCACCTGTCCCACCCCCTCCATCTGGTACTCCACCGGATCTTCAGCGGTGAGGATATTGAGCTCCGGCTGGTTGATGCGGTTCAGCACCGAGTAGAGAGTGGTGCTCTTGCCGCTTCCGGTCGGGCCGGTCACCAGCACCATCCCCTGTGGGGCATCCACTGCACGCTTCAGTTGTTCCAACTCCACCGGGCCAAAACCGAGACTATCGATATTCATATCGAGCGCCCCTTTGTTCAGGATACGCATCACTACCCGCTCCCCGAACAGGGCGGGTAGAATCGATACACGGATATCAACATCAACATCATCATGCTGAAGGGTGATCGCTCCATCCTGTGGCAACCGCCGCTCCGAGATATTGAGCGCGGCCAGAATCTTGATACGGGCAATCACCGCCACATAGTTGTCAAACAGAAACTCACTGACCGGCCACTCCTGCATCACCCCGTCGATACGACGGCGGATCATCGCACTCTTGGCGTAGGGCTCGATATGGATATCGCTGACCCCATCGGACACCGAGGCGTGTAACAGCAATTCAACGAAGCCAATTACATCCCCGGCAAAGGAGGAGGCATTCTCCCCCTTGCGCAGCTGGGTGAGCCGCTCACGGATCTCGCTGAAGCCATCCTCCAGCTGTTTCAGTGTGGTGATGCAGGGGACCACGGTACTGTGGTCCAGCGTGGTGAAGTTGGGAATGGCCAACAGTCCACGCTCATCAGCAACCGCCACATAGAGGGTATCCCCCTGCTTCTTGTAGGGAAGTAGCCGATCTTGTTCCAGCGTATTCACATCGTAGTCGTGCCACGCCACCGTCTGGATATCCTGCTGACGACGCAGAAAGACCTGCTGATAGCCGGTCTCCCGGCTCAACGCATCGACCACGCTCTCCTCCGAGGTGATGTGTTTGCTGAGGATGTCACCGACCAGATCATAGTTGGCCTGATGCTGACCAGCCGCCCGCAGGGAGCTGACCTGGGGTTCAGTGAGGATATTGGCCCGTACCAGTGCGGTGGTTGGAGTCAGCTCCGGCTCCTCTTCCCGATGGCCGATCTGATCCGCCTGCAGCTCCTTCAGCACCGCATCATCCAGCGACTGTTCATGTCCCCCCTCAGAGGGCATGAGTACTTTCACCTTTGCCGTATCTGCAACATACTCTCCCTCCGGCACTGCCGCTACCTTCTTGCGACTGCGCTTCATGTCGGTGACCTTGGCCGATTCAAACAGGGATATGGGCTGACTCATGATGGTATCCTCAAATGATGTAGGGGGAGATAAAGATCAACAGCTCCTTCTTCTCCTCATTGTCGGTCTCTTTACGAAACAGTTTGCCAATCACCGGCAGATCTCCCAGCAGCGGCACCTTCACCGTCGCCTCGGTCTTGGTCTGGGTGTAGATACCACCAATCACCACGGTGCTCTTGTCCGGCACCAGCAATTTGGTGCGGATGATGCGCTGGGTGATCGGTGGCTCACTGCCCGCATTCTGCGCCTCAACCGAATCCTTGTGCACCTCCAGATCGAGCAGCAGGTTGCCATCCCCAACGATGCTGGGGGTAACATCGAGGCTCACCTTGGCGTCCTTGAACTCGGTCACCGGACCGGCATCACTGGTGCTCTTGTAGGGGATCTGGTCCCCCTGTTCAATGGTCGCCATCGAGTTGTTGAGGGTAAAGACCCGAGGGTTAGAGATGATATTGGTGATCCCATCCTCCTCCATCGCACTGAGCTGGAACTTGAGGTCAAACAGGTCGGTACGGTGGATCAACCCAATCCCGGCCCCGCTCACCAAATGGTCAAAGATGTCATTGGAGCCGGTGGTAGAAAAGGTGGTCTCATACTCCGGAGTGGACGCAGAGACGCCACCCGACTGATCGGTCACCACCGTGGGCGAGTTGATCCCGGCAATCTCAAAATCTCGCAACGAGCCATCAAAGTGACGATAGGCGGTACCGAGTCGTGCCCCGAACTCCTCCTTGAAGGAGTCCTTCACCTCGACGATATAGGCCTCGATCATCACCTGCTCGGTGCGCAGATCCATCCTGGTGATCAGCTTCTCCACCAGATCGAGATTGGCGCGGGTCGACTGCACGATCAGTGCACGGGTACGTTCATCGATGGTAATGGTCGCCCCCTTGCCGCCAGAGGTGGCCCCCAGCACCGACTCCAGCTCGCTCTTGATCTTCTCTGGATTGGCATAGTGGAGCTGGAAGATCTCGGTATAGAGTGGCTCCAGCGCCTCGCTCAGTTCAAGGGATTGTTTCAGTGCCTCGGCCCGCTGGCGGTCATACGCCTCCTGTCCGCTCAGGATCGAGCGCTGATGGATGCGGATGATATTGGCCTCATGGTCCACATGCTTGGCCAGATCCTTCATATTGAGGATTGCATCCAGCGCCTTGTCCCACGGCACATTTCTCAAGCGAGCGGTAATCTCGCCACGCACTTCATCACCCACCAGAATATTGCGATCGACCAGTTCGGCAAAGATCTCGAACCCCTTGTGGATCTCCACCCCCTCGAAATGGATGGTGACCGGGAAGATGTCGGCCTCATCCCCCTGCTGCACCTTCAGATAATTTCTCTTCTCCTCCTTGCCGATAAAGGTGCGCCGCTTCTGCTGCTGCGAGAGCTGCTGACGGTTGGGGATGATCGGTCCCAGCTTGGCATTCTTCTCGATCCGTGCCTTCCCCTCCTTTACCACCTTGTCGGCAGCGATCTTGAAGGGGTCTTCCTTCTCATCCTTTTTCACATTCTCATCCACGCACCCTGCCAACAACAGTGGCAGAATCAGCAACAGGAGCAGTGGAGTGCGCCGGTTCATCATGCACCTCCGCTCAGGGAGATGATCGAACCTACCGCAATCCGATGGTGCACTCCATTCAGTTCAACGGTGATCCCGTGACCATCAATCACGTGCACCACCCCCTGCTCCAGCCCCAGGCGATCCCCCTTGCGGATCATATGCTGCTCTCCAATCCGGGTCTGCAGCAGTGCACGGCCATTGCCATTCCCCACCATCACCCCGAGCAGCTGATACTGCTGCAGTGGGTCACGCTGCAGCGGTGGACGGTAGACCTCCTGCTCCGGTGCAGGAGCCACCTCGGCCGCACGCTGCTGGATCACCGCCTGCTGACCCATAAATGGGTTGCGCACCTCCTCCGCATGGGAGATAAGCGGAGAGAGCAGCATGGCTGTGATCAAGATAAAGGGGCTATTTCTCATCATCACGCCCCCCATCGGTTGCATCACTCTGATAGGCGGACAACTCCATCTCCACCACCACCTTGCCCTGATCCTGATAGCGTTCCTCTTCCCGGCTACCACTATTGAGCAGACGCACGGAGCGGATCTTCTCCCGGTCGACATGGATCATCTTGCCAAATCCCAGCAGCGCCTCACGCAGCGCCAGATAGTCGATAAACTCGCCCCGGCTCTTCAGCATCAGACGGATACGGTAGAAGAGTGGATCAGCCTCCTTTTTCTCCTGAGTTGCGGTCTCCTTCTGTGGCTCGGTAATCGACTCCACCCCGAGCTTCTTCAACGCCAGCACCTCGATACGGTTGACACGTGCCCACTCATGGATCTGCCGATAGAGTTGGTCCACCTCACGGTGGGCGAACATCATCTTGTAGAGTTGCACCACCGCCTGCTGCTTCTCAGCAATCGCCTCACGATTCTTCTTGCCCAGCACCTCCAGTTCAATCTTCTTCATCTTCAGCGCATGGATCTGCTCCACCTTGCTGCGCATCTGGATGATCTCCCCCTGGGTGGGGAGATAGAGCAGCGCACTATAGAGCACCAATAGCAGCAGTAACAGGATGGGCCAGAGCAGTGCGATACCGATCTTCTCTTCTGTAGCGGCCGCTGCATTCCCCCCCTCCGGGCTACCGGCAAA
>CAYFOU010000135.1:6600-8442 GCA_964344805.1 uncultured Piscirickettsiaceae bacterium
CATCAGCGTACCTACATCAGCATTCCAGTCAATCGCCATCGTCGACCTCCCCGGTTGCCACCTCACACTCCAGCAGAAAGCCCCGCTCCTTGCGTTGGGTATTGAGCGCTTGATCCTGCCCCCTTTCACCTGCCTCTTGTTCAATTGTAGTCAGTGAAACACGGTGGAACAGCGGATCACCGCGTAAATCATCCACCAGTCTCAGAATCTCATCATCACTACTGGCCACCCCCTTGAGTTGCAGAATACCGCTCTGCTGCCAGTCGATCCGATCAAGCCGCACATCAAGCGGGATATGGGTCACCAGATGGGTCAGCAGTTGGTAGGTGAGGGCATAGTTGTTCCCCACCCCATCCGCCACCTTCAGCAGCCGATTGAGCCGGTTCAGCTCCACACCACGCTCACTCAACTGCTGGTTGAGATGGCTGACCGAGCGGGTCAGGCGCTGATAGTCGACCATCTCGGTGGAGAGGCGCAGATGCTCCTGTGACTGGGTAAACTGGATAAAGAGCATCGCCGCCACCAGTGGCAGACCAATCAGTGCACTCCAGAAATTGAGCAGAAAGCGAGTTTTACGCACCCTCTTCAACTGCCGGTATCCGGGCAACAGATTGATCACCCGCGCCCCCCACAGAGTCTGACTGCTGCTGTGGAACAGCTCGATTCGGCGCAACCCCAGCCCCAAGGTAACCAGCAGTGCCGCCTGATTGTGTTCCTGATCCAGTTTGGTAGCCACCGGTTCTGGTCGGCTGAAGATCTGTTCCAATTCTCCCAGCTGCAGTCCCTGCTGGCTCAACGACTGCTCCAGCACCTCACGTTGGCGCGCAATGGCCGGAATATCGGAGAGCATCAGCACTGTAGCCGCTGACTGCTCTGATGTTTCTGCGGGGGTACCATCGAGATTGAAGCGCGGCTTCTGCAGCACCGAGGCAATCTGCGAGGCGTAGGAGTCGAAGAGCTGCTGCTGATCCGCCTCACTCATCTCCACATCGGCAATCAGCTGCTGGCGTAGCTGCTCCATCCCATAGAGTTCAGTCAGCTCCGGGATGCCGTCACGCAACACCGTGACATAATCGCGATCCCGTACAATCTCGCAGATCGCGGTCTCCCCATCCTGCTCATTGCCGACCCAGCGATTGAGGGCACGCCAGATGGCAAAGTTGTGGGTATCGATCATCACCGTACGCAGCCCGGCAAGGCGCACAATCTCACTGTATTTGTTGACCACTGCCAGCGGCGCCGCCACCATGCAGGCAGTCATCATCCCCCGCTCACGATCCCGGTTGAAGGAGGTGAAGTCGACAAAGTACTCATCCGGCGAGGAGGGCATCCAGGAGAAGGCGTCCCACAGCCCACCCAGCTCGGCAGCGGAGAGGAACTCGGTCTCACTCATCAGCGGAATCTCCGCCTTGCGCAGAATCACATCGTGGGTGGGGATGGAGATGGAGGCATCCTTGCGTCGAATACCGTTACTTTTCAGCAGCTTTCTCAGCGCATCGGCGGCCAGCTCCGGCTGCTCCAGCCAGGAGTGTTCCCCTACCGCAATGCTCTCGGGATCGAGGTGGGCAAAGTCATAGGCACTCACCTTCGGCAACCCGGAACGGTCGGTAACCACGGCCACCCCGAGAGTGGAGGTACTGATATAGATGGCGACCAGCTGTTCCTGAGATCGGGCAATGGTGCGTAGTAATGGCATCAGAATGCCTCCCTCCAGCCATCGATAACCACTCTATTGGCTGGCGGTGGACTGACCACCACATTATTCTGAATCGCCCAGGGATCACTCTCGGTAGCCGGACTGTTCTGCACCTGCCCACCGAGTGAGTAGTAGGTCTGCCCACG
>CAYFOU010000136.1:0-7019 GCA_964344805.1 uncultured Piscirickettsiaceae bacterium
TCATCAACAACACCATCGGTATCCACCCCAAGGCGCTGCTGGAGTTTGATCAGCTACCAGAGGATCTGCAGCGCGAGATCAGCAAGCGCACGGCAGCCTACGGCTCTCCAGTCGACTTCTACGTCGGCAAGCTGACCGAGGGGATCTCCACCATTGCTGCCGCCTTCTCACACGGCCCGGTGATCATCCGCATGTCGGACTTCAAGTCCAACGAGTATGCGAATTTGTATGCAGGTAGCCGCTACGAACCTGAAGAGGAGAACCCGATGATCGGCTTCCGTGGCGCCTCGCGCTACATCTCCGAGAGCTTCCGCCCCTGCTTCGAGCTGGAGTGTCAGGCGATCAAGCGGGTGCGCAACGAGATGGGGCTGACCAATGTGGAGATCATGATCCCGTTTGTACGCACCCTGGACGAGGCGGCTGCAGTGATCGAGATTCTGAAAGAGAATGGTCTGGAGCGCGGCAAGGATGGGCTGCGCATCATCATGATGTGTGAACTGCCTTCCAATGCAGTATTGGCCGAAGAATTTTTGGAATATTTCGACGGCTTCTCCATCGGCTCCAACGACATGACCCAGCTCACCCTGGGACTGGATCGAGATTCCGGGCTGATTGCCGAGAGCTTCGACGAGCGCAATCCTGCGGTGAAGAAGATGCTGAGCATGGCGATTGCCGCCTGTCACCAGCAGGAGAAGTATGTTGGCATCTGTGGTCAGGGCCCTTCTGACCACCCCGATCTGGCGGCGTGGCTGCTGGAGCAGAAAATCTCCAGCATCTCACTAAACCCGGATACCGTGGTGGAAACCTGGAATCATCTCGGAGAGTAACTATTCAGCTCACACCTGAAACCTCCTATTTCGGTGTTCGAAAATGGTCATTTACATTTGTAAACTCACATTTTCTGCCTTGAAATAGGAGGTTTCAGGAGCAATCTGAACAGCTACAACGATAAAGGTGATCACATGATAGACTCAACTCCTGGCAATCGAAGAACCGTATTCTTCGTCTCGGACCGCACCGGTCTCACTGCTGAAGCGCTAGGATTGAGTCTGCTCACCCAGTTCTCCGGGTTTGATTTCCGCAAGCACACCCTCTCCTTTATCGATACCAAAGAGAAGGCGGAGGCAGCCGCTGAGCAGGTGCGGCAAGCCTCAGAACGGGATGGGCAACCCGCACTGATCTTCAGTACCCAGATCACCGATGAGTATCGGGATACCTTGATGCAGAGTGGTGGTGTGATGTTCGACTTCTTCGAGAGCTTTATCTCCAAGATGGAGTTCACGCTGCACGCCAAGTCTTCCCATACCGCCGGACGCTCCCACAGCATCAACCGGGAGAACAACTACAGTGAACGCATCAACAGCATCAATTTCGCGCTGAGCAACGATGATGGTGCGGTCACCAAACACTATGAGAATGCAGATATCATTCTCACCGGGGTCTCCCGCTCCGGCAAGACCCCAACCTGCCTCTTTCTGGCACTGCAGTACGGCATCCATGCCGCCAACTACCCGCTGATCGAGGAGGATCTGGATACTCACAAGCTCCCCTCCGTGTTGCAAAAGCACAGGGACAAGCTGTTCGGGCTGACGCTGAATCCGGTGCGCCTGCACAAGATTCGCAGTGAACGCCGTGGCAACAGCCGCTACGCCTCACTCGATCAGTGCCAGCGCGAGGTTAGACGGGCCGAGGAGATCTACTACAACAGCCGCATCCCCTATCTCGACACCAGTCAGGTATCGATTGAGGAGATTGCGACCATTATTCTCAACAAGACTGGATTGAAGCGGCGCTATTGATAGCTAACGGGCCTAAAAACCTGGAATACACTGGTTGTTATTGAGCCACCCAAAGGCAACCTCTATAGGGACCACACCCGCCTGGTTGCACAAGTAGCACTCACCATCCCCCTTTCCAAACGGCATCGATCCCGCACCATCACACTTTGGACAGATGCACTTTCCATCCTCCTGCATGTTCAACAGTACCTGGGTCACATCATCCGGATTGACTGAGCAATCATTGATCATATGAAACAGGCTTGGCTTGCCACTCTTCCGGGACAGCGCAATGGCCTCTTCTGCCACTTCATTCGAGACCTTGCCTTGGCCTACCAGGCTCTCAATAACGGTGTATTTTCTATCCATCTCCACAGATCCTGTCTGTCACACCCATTGATTGTAAAACAATCTTCCCAACAGGGTTCAATCCCAATCCAGCAAGCGTTGTTCCCCCTCCAGTGTGGTGATATCGGTAATATCCTGCGACATCTCAATGACCCCACGGTAGCGTTTCTGCTCATCTCGCACTGCAAAATAGCGGATCAGCACATAGCGCCCCTTTACATAGATACGGAAGTCGGCCACATCCTGTGTCCCCTTCTTGAACTCTTCAAGAATTCTCAGCACCGTATCCACCGATTTGGGAGGATGGCAGTAGCGTACCTCACGCCCGATAATATTGGCACTGCGCGGAAAGAGGCGATCCTCACCCCGATTATAGAAGACCACCCGGTCATGCTCATCCACATAGGTGATATCCAGCGGCAGCACCTTCAGCATCAGATTGACCTGTTCTGGTGTCAGGTACCCCTCATCGTAGTGGTACATCTCCGAGGTATCGATATGGAGCTTGCCTCGCCTGGAGACCTTTGAGGGGTGTACATAGTCAGACTCTGCGGTCTCCTCCGGGGAGGGCTCTTCAATGCTCTCTTCAGTCGCACCATAGACAGGATAGGTTCGATCCAGCATCCAGCCGATCTCCTCATCCCCAACACGCATCTCCAGCCACTCCGACTCCTCCAGCAGGTTCATCGCATTGGGCAGCAGGCGCTGCTCTTCCACCGCAATCAGGTGCATCATCTGCTGTTGCATCGCCTCACATCGGCCCCGGACAGCTTCCAGCTCCCCCGCCTCAAGCGTTTGCCGAAGCGCTCGGATCTTGTCCCGGATCTCGTCATGCAGCGCCCACATATTGGTACTGGGGGACTCCCAGCCATGCCGCTCCAGACAGGGAAAGAGCTGGTTCTCCTTCCTGACATAGTGCTTCTCGACACTGCTGATCTGTTCAAACAGCTCACGGTAGCGTTCAATCTCCTGTTGAGGATCGACCTGGTTGATCTTGCCGAACAGTTCACGAATCAGCTGATTCTCTTCCAGATAGATCCGCACCGGATGCCCCGGCGGAAATTGCAGAATCTGACGGGCCGACAGCTTGGCAGTTACCACCGTATGGTAAAACGCAGCCACCTCTGGATCCGCCTGAAACGGCACCCCCTCCCGCTCCAGCTTCTGGAACAGTGCCTCCAGTTCCTCTCCAGCAAGGCTTTCACACCCCTGTTCAAACTGCTGAATCAGCTCACTCACCGATTCTCCACTACATAGCCCTCTGAAGATCGACTCCAGACAACCACAATCAGCCCCACCCAAAAATTCACTCATCAAGATAACCTGCTCAAATTCGAAATGAGCCGGTATTCTACGAAGCGGTGAGGATGCGACATTGTCACAGATCAACCTGACAACACTCTTTAACTTCTACTCATGCGGCACGATACGGTGTTATTTTGCCGTTCAAAATGCTCATTTACCCTGTGTAAACTCCGCTTTTTCACACCAAAATGCCTTGTCTCGTACTCGCATGAGCGAATTTCAACAACCTGTTAAGCTACCTGCAACGGGCAAGATGGCGGCAATGGTTTCCCCCTCAACGGCAATAGTATTCCGTTAGAAAATATCCCCTCCACTGAAAACAAAAAATAACCCATTGAAATAAAATAGATTAAAGCAAACACTTAATAAAATCTAAGAGATTCCTTACGTTTTGGCACCGCTCTTGCTCCAAGCCTGTTAAACCCGGCTTTTAGCCAACCAACCAAACAGAGGGAATAGCGATGAACAAACTGGAAAAGAGATTTATCTACACCTTGAGCTCACTCTCCGGGATCGCCATCCTGGCAGCGATGATCAATCTGGGGGTAGCTCTCAACTCCAACGCAAGTAGTGATATTCCTGTTCCTGACTGCACCGAAGGGACCACGATAGAGCGTTTCCACTGTGGTCTGAAACACCGCTAATTCACCTCACTGAATCGCCAAGCCTGTTTTTATTGGCCTGACGTCTGTTTCTGAAAAAGGTACGTAACAATTCACTACTCTCCTCCGCCATCACCCCGGACTCAATCTTGCAACGGTGGTTGAGCTGCTCACTCTGCAGTAGCTGAAACTGGGTCCCCGCTGCACCGGCACGAGGGTCGGTGGCCGCAAACACCACCCGCTCAATCCTTGCCTGAACAATCGCCCCGGCACACATCGGGCACGGCTCCAGCGTGACATAGAGTGTAGTTCCCGGCAGACGGTAGTTCTCTTCATGCTCAGCTGCGGCACGAATCGCCTGGATCTCCGCATGGGCCGAAGGATCATGCTGTGCAATCGGACGATTCCACCCCTCTCCGATCAACTGTTCATCACGTACCACTACCGCCCCAACCGGAACCTCTCCCTCACACTCTGCCTGTCGGGCCAGTTCCAATGCCCGATTCATCCAGTAGCAATCTCTCTCTGCATCAGTCATCTCTTATTTACACCCTTTTTATCAATTTTTTCTTTACATCCATTATAAACCCGTTAGGATTGTGAGAATACCTAGTGCGGGTTAGCATCAAATAGGGGGGGATACACCGGCATGAAGAAGTTCACCTGGAACGAAGAGACACTCTCAACCGGCTACAAGCTGATCGATCATCAGCACCAGTTTTTTATCAAAAGCTTCAATGATCTGGTCGATCTGATCCACTGGGAGGTGAATGATAAAGAGCCGTACACCACACGTCTCCGTGGCCTGTTCGATTATCTGAACGAGCACTTCAAGAGCGAAGATGAGATTCTGCTGGCTGAGGGGTCTTCCGCCTATCTACACCACGCCGTCGAGCACCGGGAGTTTTCCGCCCATCTGGAACGCACGCTCGCAGCCGCCAACAGTGTGGGGGATGTCCTTGCCCTGCTCTACTACCTCTACGGCTGGATGGAGATCCATCTGGAACAGGAGGCTCAGGAGTTTCGCAAGCTCTCCGTGCTGGGAACGGCTACTCCCACTCAATCGTGGCCGGAGGCTTCCCGGAGATATCATACGCCACCCGCGATATCCCATTAATCTCGTTGATAATCCGGGTGGAGACCTTGCCAAGGAACTCGTATGGCAAGTGTGCCCAGCGGGCAGTCATGAAGTCGATGGTCTCCACCGCACGTAGCGAGACCACATAGTCATACTGACGATTGTCCCCCATCACCCCAACGGAGCGCACCGGCAGGAAGACCACAAAGGCCTGACTAACGCCGTCATACAGATCGGCTGCCCGCAGCTCGGAGATAAAGATATCATCGGCCTTGCGCAACAGATCAGCATACTCCTTCTTCACCTCACCAAGGATACGTACCCCGAGACCTGGACCAGGGAACGGATGGCGATAGACCATATCGGAGGGGAGTCCCAGCTCGATACCGATCTTGCGCACCTCATCCTTGAACAACTCACGCAGTGGCTCCAGCAGCTCCAGCTTCATGTCCTCCGGCAGACCACCGACGTTATGGTGAGACTTGATCACCTTCGCCTTGCCCGATTTGGCACCGGCCGACTCGATCACGTCTGGATAGATGGTCCCCTGCGCCAGCCACTTCACATTGGTCAGCTTGGCCGACTCCTCGTCAAACACCTCGATAAAGGTGTGGCCGATAATCTTGCGCTTCTTCTCAGGATCGGTCTCCCCCTCCAGCTTGCCAAGGAAACGCTCCTCGGCATCGGCACGGATCACCCGAATGCCCATGTGCTCGGCAAACATCGACATCACCTGATCGCCCTCATTGAGGCGCAGCAGGCCGTTATCGACAAATACACAGGTGAGCTGATCCCCAATCGCGCGGTGCAGCAGTGCAGCCACTACCGAGGAGTCGACCCCGCCAGAGAGGCCCAGCAACACCTCATCATCGCCGACCATCTCACGAATCTGGGTAATGCTGTCCTCGATGATATTGGCCGGATTCCACAGCGCGGCACAGCCACAGATATCGATCACGAAGCGGCTGAGGATACGATCCCCCTGCTTGGTATGAGTCACCTCGGGATGGAACTGCACCCCGTAGAAGTTGCGGCTCTCATCGGCCATTCCGGCCAGTGGCGCATTGTCGGTAGAGGCCATCACGATAAAGCCCTCCGGCAGCTCCGCTACCCGGTCGCCGTGGCTCATCCAGACATCCAGCAGGCCGTAGCCCTCTGGAGAGGCGTGGTCCTCGATATCCTTCAGCAGTGCGGTATGACCGTGGGCACGTACCTGCGCATAGCCGTACTCATGGTGGTCGGCATTCTCGGTCTTGCCACCGAGCTGTGCCGCCATGGTCTGCATGCCGTAGCAGATCCCCAGTACCGGAACCCCCATCTCGAATACGATCTGCGGGGCCTCTGGTGACGCCTCCTCGGTGGTCGACTCGGGACCACCGGAGAGGATGACCCCCTTGGGCGCAAATTCACGAATCGCCTCCTCCCCCATGTCCCAGGGATAGAGTTCACAGTAGACCCCCGCCTCGCGTACCCGACGGGCAATCAGCTGGGTGTACTGTGAACCAAAATCGAGGATCAGAATACGGTCGTTATGGATGTTCGCACTCATCATGAGATCCTTTACGTAGATTCCTGTTTATACTCTATAATTTGGCGCTTCTTTGGTGATACTCACGTCATGAACGTGGCTCTCCACCATACCGGCACCGGTCACCTGTACAAACTCCGGCTTGGTACGCATCTCCTCGATGGTGGCACAACCGGTGTAGCCCATGCTGGAGCGCAGCCCCCCCATCATCTGGTGGACAATCGCCCCCATCGGCCCCTTGAACGGTACCCGTCCCTCGATACCCTCAGGTACCAGCTTCTCGACATTGGCGCTGTTCTCCTGGAAGTAGCGGTCACTGGAGCCCTTCTGCATCGCCCCCAGCGAACCCATCCCACGGTAGGACTTGTAGGAGCGGCCCT
>CAYFOU010000136.1:7029-8283 GCA_964344805.1 uncultured Piscirickettsiaceae bacterium
GGGCACCGGCCACAATCGCCTTGGACATATCACCAGAATAGCGGATACCACCATCGGCAATCGCTGGCACACCGGTCCCCTCCAGCGCCTTCACCACATTGGCGACCGCCGTGATCTGCGGTACACCGACACCGGCCACAATGCGGGTGGTACAGATGGAGCCAGGACCGATCCCGACCTTGACCGCATCGGCACCCGCCTTGACCAGATCAAGCGCTGCGGCCCCGGTGGCGATATTACCGCCGATCACCTGAATCTGCGGGAAGTTCTCTTTCACCCACTTGACGCGATCCAGTACTCCCTGAGAGTGGCCATGGGCGGTATCGACCACTACCGCATCCACCCCGGCAGCAGCCAGTGCGGCTACACGATCCTCGGTATCGGCACCGGTACCCACCGCAGCACCCACCCGCAGACGCTCCTGGTCATCCTTGCAGGCGTTGGGCTTGTCAGTCGCACGCTGGATATCCTTGACGGTAATCATCCCACGCAGCTCGAAATTATCATTGACCACCAACACCTTCTCAATACGATGCTCATGCAGCAGCGCCTTCACCTTCTCCTTGTCAGCACCCTCTTCCACGGTGACCAGACGATCCTTCGGGGTCATTACTGCGGAGACCATCTCGTCCAGACGGGTCTCAAAACGGAGGTCGCGACTGGTGACAATACCGACCAGATCATTGCCATCCACCACAGGCACCCCGGAGATACCATATTTGCGGGTCAGCTCCATCACCTCGCCAATAGTTGCCGAGGAGGAGATGGTGACCGGATCGGTGACCACGCCGCTCTCAAAACGCTTCACCTTCAGTACCTCTGCGGCCTGCTCCTGGGCACTCATATTCTTGTGAACGATACCGATACCCCCCTCCTGGGCCAGCGCAATCGCCAGGCGGGACTCGGTTACAGTATCCATTGCTGCCGAGATCAGTGGGATATTGAGCTCAATCTCACGGGTTAGACGAGAGCGGAGAGAGACTTCAGCAGGCACTACCGTTGAGTGGGCAGGAACAAGAAGAACATCATCAAAGGTAAAGGCTTGTTCAGCAAGGCGCATGGCATACTCCGGAAAATGGGGTAAAAAAGAAGGCGCGAATTATAAATCCAAAGGGGTTTCAAGTCATTCCGGAAACTTCAATATCTCTCCCAAATTAGGAAAAATTATGAACTTGAAACCATCTTCTCCATCCAGAGTCTATAATGGTAGGCAGCTGATGATTGTTGAGGATATCACCATGAAATTACAGAAAA
>CAYFOU010000137.1:0-8117 GCA_964344805.1 uncultured Piscirickettsiaceae bacterium
GCACGCGCCGGAAAATTGAGGGTTTGAGAATGAACTATGAAATATGCGGGCTAATAAGAGGACCTTGTTCCCGGTCTCGTTCTTGAACGTTTTGGCGATCTCCGCCATGTATGCCTTCTTGCTGATCCCACAGCCTGCCCACTTCAGGGTTTCTGCCGCCGCTTGCTGGCTCAATACCAACACTCCGGAAAACAGCAGCGCCGTGCTCAATTTTGTCTTGCTCTTATGCTTCATCACATCTTCTCCTCTTGGTTTTCAATATCAAAAAATACCCATTCCTGATCGCCCTGCAGGGATCAATTCAGCGGAAGTTATGGATGCAGAACTTGGTTTGATTCCTAAACTTTATTCTATGAATTGGTTTGGTATGGGTTCCAAGTTACCTTGGGCAGGCACTCTGCCAGAGGCCAACGGGCGGCAAGATGTCAGCTGCCAACAGGCTACCTTAAACTGCCCGGGAATACCCGATAACAGCGGTGCAGCTCAAAATAAATAGAGACAGTCTGTTCTCTTCACCCTTCAAAGCCTCATCGCATCTTTGTGGGAACAGATCCTACAGCATAAAAGAAATCAATGATATATAATGAAAATTACACGCCACAAAGATACTTGGGCGAGGGCGTTGTATCACACCATCGGGAAAACAAGCTGTTAGCATCCCTCCATAAAAAATAGCAAACGCCGTATTGAAAAATCAAAAGAGTGTGGTGCTCAGTTCATGCACTGCAGCAACCAGAGGTGACCCCATTTGTCTGTACAGGTAAGCCCGATGTATATGCAGGGACCCTGCGTAATGGCTATGCAGCTATGGGTAGTGGCAGGTATTGATAGTAGAAAGTGTTCGGTGATACTACTGGAGTTAACTGGTTCCGGGTAAAGGGGCAATTCTGCTGTAATGCTGATTATATAAAAAATCCCCGCCAGTTTCCTGACGGGGATTTGTCAATCAGTCAACTATTACTGATTACAGCTTCGCAGCATCGTTGAATGCATCTGAAGTGATATTGTCATACCAGCTCAGTGCATAGGCAACCTCACGCTCACGATGAGCCGGGTTGCGCTTGTCACCGCTTGGGGTCAGACCGCCAGAGACCTTCATGATCTTGGACTTGTCCTGAGCTAGCTGGTAGACCGCTGCTACAGAGAATGCATCGTTAGGCGCAACGATACTGTAGCAGGTGTTGGTGTAGGCTGGGATTGGTGCAGCATTGCCATTCATTGCAGCAACGACTGCAGCTGCACACACCTTCGCCTCGGAGCTGGCGGCATAGCCAGACTTTGGCAGACCCTTGGCAGCACTGGAGTCACCGATTACGTGGATGTTTGCACGCTTCTTGGACTCAAAGGTCTGCAGGTCAACCGGACACCAGTCACCCTCGGTCAGGCCAGCAGTAAATGCAATCTTGCCTGCCTTCATGTCAGGGATTACGTTCAGCACGTCGGCCTTGAACTCCTCAATTGCTGCATTTGCAGTGTTGGTAGAGGCGTCGACAGACTCCAGAGCACCCCCTTCAGCACCCTTCACCCAGGTGATCATGGAGTTGTCACCACCATTCTTCGCAGGATCGAAGCCGTAGTGGATCTTCCATGCCTCACGGAACAGGCCAAACTTGGAGAACTTGTCCTTTGGATCGAGAATGATGATCTTCGACTTGGGCTTGTTGGCCTTGAGGTAGGCAGCGATCTGGCTGGTACGCTCGTATGGGCCAGGAGGGCAGCGGAACGGATTGCGTGGAGTAGCGATCACAACGGTACCGCCATCCTTCATGTCACGAATCTGCTTGCCCAGCAGTTCCATCTGAGGACCGGACTTGTAGGCGTGAGTGACCTTGGTATTGGCAACCTCTTCACTGTGACCTTCAACGTACTTGAAGTCGATACCTGGAGAGACTACACAACGGTCAAAGCCGTAGCTCTTGCCGCTGGCAGTGGCTACGCTGTTGTCACCGATCTCGGTTACGGTATCGTGGACGATGTTGATACCCAGAGCAGCGAGACCCTCGTAGGTGTGAGCCAGCTGATCCATGGTGACCATGCCGGACAGGGTCATGTTGCTGGTGAAACCGGTGTAGTAGGTCTTGTTGGGCTCGATGATGGTGACATCAATGGCAGCATCGCCACGTTTGATGTACTTGGCTACGGTTGCGCCACCCATACCACCGCCTACAACGACAACACGGCCCTTGGCGCCAGCCATGCTGCTACCGGTGTAGAGGCCCATGCCTGCAGCTGCGGCTGCACCACCGGAAACCTTCAGGAAATCTCTGCGATTAAATTTGCTCATGTGTTAGCCCCTCCTTACTTCTGGCTAGCGTAGTAGTTGAAGATAGCGTCAAGTCCAGCATCACCCTCTTTCTTGATGAGCTTCTTGACCTTCTTCTTCATCTTCTTCGGAGCGGAGCGGTCTCCGCTGCGGAAATCACCCATGGTGTTGTGGAGGTAAGGCATCCACTGACCTGCGAGGATACTGGCATCGTCGTCTGCCAGGGTACCGGCCTCGGAGTGGCACTTCTCGCAGTACTTGTCATGCAGCTTCTGACCCTTCTTGGCCTTGGCGCTATCGAAGGATTGGGTGGCACGGTACTGCTTCTGGGCAGCGAAGTAGTTGGCAATGGCTGCGATATCGTCATCGCTGTAGCCCTTGGCAATACGGTTCATGATGGTGCCAACAGTGTCGCCTGATTTATAGGCATTCATCTGGTCGGTCAGATAAGCTGCAGACATACCCCCAAGAGAAGGGAGGCTAGGGCCTACGCTCGCACCGTCGGTGCCGTGGCAACCTGCACAGGTGTTGGAGAGCATTTCACCGTCTGCTCCAGTCATGTTTCCTGCGGCTGCAGAGAAACTGATTGCACAGCCGCTGATCACGGCCAGAGCAAGTTTCGTTACTTTCATATCTCCTCCTAGAAATAGAGATGTTTATAGAAAAATTAATATTAATTTTGCTCGTTAGGAAAGTGATGCCTTGTCAATTTCTTTATCAAAGAGCGCAGCAATAATAGTTCAGTCGAAAGTATGGATGCAAGCAGAAAAAGCGTTCATCAGAACATCTGATTTTACTTATATAGAATCAGCGCTAACCTGATTCTGAATCAGGTTAGCGCTGATTGAAGAGAGCAGGAGATGGGGGCTACTGAGTGAGCTTGTGGAGGTAGGTGGCCAGCTCGTGGTGGCGGTTCATTTCTGCGATCAGGGGTAGCGTCAACCCCTCCTGATCTCGTACTTTGATGTTGGCGCCGCGCTCGATCAGCAGCTTGGTCAGTGCCTCGTTACCGCGACTGACGGCCTCCATTAGCGGAGTCCAGCCATCGCGGTCTGTGATATCAATGGCGGCGCCACTGCCAAGCAGAGCAGTGGTTGCTTTACTGCTATTGGCGGCAACGGCATGATGGAGGGCTGTGGCCCCATGATCATCGGTAACATCGGCAGCGGCGCCACGATTGAGCAGGGCTGAGAGTATATCCATATCCTGGCGTTCTGCCGCCATCATCAGTGCAGTACGGCCATTCTTGTCACGGATGTTCATACCGGCATCCGCCAGCAGCAGCATGTGAACCACATCCAGATTGCCCTGTGAGGTGGCAATCATCAGAGGGGTCTTGCCGTGACGGTCTGCGGTATTGATATTGCTGTTATAGGCCATCAGAATGGAGATTACATCGGCTTCACCACTGCGGATTGCGATCATCAGGGCATCCATGCCGTTGCGGGTCTTGATATGAGGGTCTGCCCCCGCCTTCAGCAGCAGAGAGACCAGTGCGATACTGCCCTCATCAGCGGCAGCAGAGAGTGCGGTATAGCCGCCACTGGTCTGCTTGTTGATGCGTGCACCGTGATCAATCAATAGTTGAGCAATCTTCTGCTGTCCATCCTCTGCTGCGTAGATCAGTGGAGTGTGTCCCAGTTTGCCGGCGGTGTTGATGTTTGCACCTTGATTGATCAACTGTTCAGTCTGGGTATAGTTGCCATCAATCACCGCTTTCAGCAGCGCCTGATCTTGCATCTCATCTGCAATAACGGTGCTGGAGGCGAGTAGGGTCAATAGAGCTAGTGCACTTTTTTTCATCGTTGGATTCCCGTTGGTCGATGGTTCCCGTTTCAGGAGGCGTCAGCCTCACTCTCCTCTTCATCCTCATCCGGCTCATCCGGTTCGGTATGTGCAATGCCCTTGTGGCAGTCGATACAGGTCTGCCCCTTCTCGGTAGCACGTCCATGCTTCTTGCGGGCACTGCGGTCCTGCTGATCCAGGTCCATGTTCTCAAAGTCGTGGCAGTTGCGGCACTCACGTGAATCGCTGGCCTTCATCTTGGCCCATACGGCGTTGGCCATCTTCCAGCGATAGGCCTCAAACTTCTTCAGTGCAGCTTCACGACGCGCCTCTGCCTCCTCTCCCATATCCTCGGAGAAGGCCTCTCCGTAGTTGGGTACACAGAGATCCGATCCTTCCTTGACCGGAATGAACAGGTCGGGGCAGCTGCCATTCTCCTCTACCGGAACCAGTTGGGATTCATCCGGCTCGATGGTGCCCAGCACCCAATGGAAGACATCTTTTGCTGCCATGATCTTTGCTTTCACCTTGGGGAAGAACTGCTTCGGTACGTGACAGTCGGAACAGGTAGCCTGAACACCGGTTCGGTTGTTGTAGTGTACGGTGTGGCGATACTCCTCAAGGTTGATCTTCATGGAGTGGCATGAGGTACAGAACTCCATCTCATTGGTGGCAGCAAAGAAGACATTGACACCGCCAAATGCAACTGCACCGGCGAGAAAGATCAGGGCAGGGATCAATAGTTTTTTCATGTAAATTTCTCGTTCAACCAAGGTAAAGTTGTGTAATAGAGCGAATGAAAGGGTGGTCAGTCATTGAGCCGTGAGGCGTAGTCGATGACTGCTTTCATATCGCTGTATTTGAAGTCCTGGATCTGTTTCACCATTTTGCGGTTGGCATTTCTGCGTTTGCCATCCTTGATCCAGATAAACTGGCGCAACATGTATTCATAGTGCTGGTTGGCCAGCCGGGGGTAGAAGTTGATGGCGTCCCCTTCGCCGTTATCACCATGACACTTGGCACAGTTCTTCTCGTACAGCGCCTTGCCATGTTTCAGACCATGACCATCACCGGTCTGGTTGTTGAGGTTGGCAGGCAGGCTGCTGATATAGGCAGTTACATCGGCGATGCTTTGAGGGCCGCCGAGATACTTCTCGGTAGAGAAGGGGTACATCGAGGGGTTGTCACGATTCAGCTTGCGAATATCCAGAATCTGCTTGATCAGTACAGACTGGTGTTGTCCAGCCAGTTGTGGATAGACACCGGGCGCACGATAGGTGCCGATGCCGGGTTCCATGCCCTGCCCATTCTTGGTGTGGCAGTGGGCACAGATCTGATAGAGCTGTTCGCCATGCTCAATATTGGGGGTGAGTTTCATCGACTCTTCGATTTCACCGCCACGATCCAAGCCATCCCAACTGTATGCCATGGGCGAAAGGGCAATAGAGAGTGACAGAGCGATAATCTGTCTTTTCATATCTTTTCCTCCCTTTGGCGTATCCGGTCCCGGGGTATTGTTTTATATGGAAGTGACCGTTACGCCTGTCGTTCTAATTAGTATCGGTTCAATCATACGCATTCGGAAAAAGACTGCAACTATTGATTGGAAGTCATAACCCTGAACCACATACAGAGAGGTTTTCTCTTTGTTTACATCTTTCTATATGCGGATCAGGGGCTATGTGCAGATCTGGAGGTATATAATTTTCGTTATATATTATTATTATCTTTTATGTTGTAGGATCTGTTCCCACAGAGATGCGATGAGGCTTTGGAGGATGAGGAACAGACAGCCACTATTTTGGGCCACTATTTTGGGCTGCACTGCTGTTATGGGGGATTTTGGGGCAAATTCAGGCGTCCTGTCGGTAGTTCGGATTTTACTGCTCGCAGACCCCAATAAATCATCTGCCCCAAGCAACATTGGGGCCACACCAAACCATTCACATTATCCAACTTGGTTGCATCCGAGTTGGAGTGAGCGGCTGTGTCTGTACATGTTTCACCATGTATGGCGGAGAGCTCCAGAAATGTTGAATAGCGTAGGTATCAAAACCGAGTTCTGCATCCATGACTTCCGCTGAATTGATCCCTGCAGGGCGATCAGGAATGGGTATTTTTTGATATTGAAAACCAAGAGGAGAAGATGTGATGAAGCATAAGAGCAAGACAAAATTGAGCACGGCGCTGCTGTTTTCCGGAGTGTTGGTATTGAGCCAGCAAGCGGCGGCAGAAACCCTGAAGTGGGCAGGCTGTGGGATCAGCAAGAAGGCATACATGGCGGAGATCGCCAAGACGTTCAAGAATGAGACCGGGAACAAGGTCCTCTTATTAGGTGGCGGAAGTGGCAAGGGTTACCGTGCTGTGGGTGATGGCAGTTTTGAGGTGGGTGGTGCCTGTCGCCCCCCCTTCAGTGAGGAGGCCTCCTCGGTGGCAACCCATCACGTTGCCTGGGATCCACTGGTGGCGGTGGTTGCCAAAAGCAACACCGTGGCGGGCATCACCTCACAACAACTCAAGGATATCCTGACCGGAAAAATTGACAACTGGAGCGCACTGGGTGGCTCGGATGCGCCGATCAAGCTGATTGTCCGTAAAGGGAAGCGGAGCGGTGTGGGGGCTACTGCCCGTACTCAGATTTTCGGAGACCCGGAGGTTGAATTCAGTGGTGCAGACCAGGTAGTCAAAAGCTCCGGCCCCGTGGAGGTCGGTGTGAGCAAGGACCCCTATGCGATTGGTATCACCGGTGGATCAAGTGCGAAGAAGCGTAGCGATACACTGAAGATGCTCTCCCTTGATGGTGTTGCACCGAGCAAGGAGAACCTGATGGCGGGTCAATATCCCTACTACCGCCCCCTCTATCTGATCACTGCGAAGAAACCGGCGCCGGTGGTAGAGCAGTTCGTGGCGTTCGTGCTGGGTGACAAGGGACAGGCGGTGATCTCTGGTCAGGGCACGGTCAACCTGGCGGAAGGCAAGAGCCTGCAGAAGTAGGTGGACCGGGTGGCGTGGCGATGCCATGCACCACCTTCCACGCATCATCCTCCCCCCCTTGCCCGTTGTTGTAACGGGAGGGGGGGCAGAAGTGAGGGACAAGAAAAATGATTTCCTGGTTATCCGATTTGAGAGTCGGCGCAAAGATCGGACTCGGCTTCGGTCTTGTGGTGCTTTTCCTGCTGCTTGGTGGCGGCTATCAGTATCAAACAGTGGACGCCACCTCGGAGGTTGTGGATGAGGCTTCAGAGGCGGCGCGGAATATTCGTTTTGTGACCGCCTTTGGGCAGCGACTGGCGGAGTGGAACGGCGAGATTGGTGACGTGGTGATCCGTCTGGATGGCGAGGGCGCGGAGGCGCTTCTGGTGCAGATCAAGGCAGAGGCGAAGGAGAGAAGTGAGACGCTGGCGGAGATCGCCGCCGCTGATCCCGCTCGTACCGAACTGGTGGAACGCTTCGGCGTTGCCTACGGTGAGTATCTAAGTCTCTTCGAAGATCTCCTTGTCCCCCTCCTGCAGATGGATGCAGAGCTGATTGATGGTGAGACCATTCGCGACACCTATGCCGAATTCAGTGCTCTGCGCGGTGAGGCCACTCACCCTCTGGAAGAGTTGAAGAAGTTGGAGGCGGAGCGTTTCGAGCAGGCGCAAGAGAGCACGGGTGAGGCGATGCAGGCGCTTGGCTTTGCACTATTTGTGGTGATGGTAGTGGCGGTGGTGATCGCCATCATCAGTGGTGGTCTTACCGCACTCTCCATCACACAGCCAATCCTGCGCCTGGTAGAGGTGATGCAAGAGGTCGAAGAGAGCGGCGACTTTGGGCAACGGGCGGCGCTTGATTCAAAGGATGAGGTGGGAGAGATGGCACATGCACTCAACAGCCTCCTTGGTACGCTGCAGACGGCGATTAGTGAATCCAATGGTGTGATAGGCGCCCTGGCGCGGGGTCAGTTCGATCAACGGGTCCATTCCGATTTCAGGGGTGATCTGTTGACGCTCAAGGAGGGGGTAAACGGCTCTGCGGAGAGTGTTGACTTCACGATGAGTGAGCTGGGCCGGGTGATGGAAGCGATGTA
>CAYFOU010000138.1:0-8106 GCA_964344805.1 uncultured Piscirickettsiaceae bacterium
TAGACATATACTTGGTGAAATGATTTTAGATACTCAGTTAACCGGACAGCAGTGACAATAGTTCTTAAAAAAGATCAGGATGTCTATTTCCGAGGGGATGTTATATACAAGGCGAAAAAAGGGGAGTCACTGGATGTAATCAAAATCCAGCCATGTAGGTCTGATGCATCAAAAGATTGTTATAAAGTGAAACATGCTGAGCATGGGAAAGGTATAGTCAGGAAGGAGTGGGTTGAATAATCTATAACCGGTTAGTGTGGGTTGTGATGCACAGCCTTGGCACAACCCACACAATTTCTTTGCTGTTATGGAACGTATTGGGGGAATGGCGGATTTTCGCTGCCAATTCTAGCAGCCGCATGCTGGAGTTGTAGGTTTGGCCTGGTTCAGCTCCAGTGTACCGATCAACTCATCCAGTGAAGCCATCTCATATTGGGTCATGTAGTCCTGAATGCCCTCATTGATCGACTTGCAAATCAGTGGATCATTGAATAGCGCTGTGCCCACACCAACCGTTGTGGCACCTGCAATGATGAATTCCAGTGCATCCTCGGTAGAGTTGATGCCGCCTTGGCCAATAATTGGAATGTTGTGCTCCTTGCAGACCTGGTAGACCAGATGAACCATGCGCAGCGCAACCGGTTTGATTGCAGGCCCTGAGAGCCCCCCCATATTATTTCCGATTATCGGACGGCGCTTGTGGATATCTACGGACATCCCCATCAAGGTGTTGATGACCGCAAAGGCATCACTGCCCGCCTCGATACAGCGGCGGGCATTACCGGCTATGTCGGTCTGGTTGGGGGAGAGTTTGGTAATCAGTGGCTTGTCGGTCGCCTTGCGGCATACCTCGACCACGCGTGCAGAGACCTCTGGATCATTGCCAAATACCGCACCACCCTCCTTCACATTGGGACAGGAGATATTGATCTCGATCGCGTCGACAGAGGATTGGTCAAACTGCGCGGTGATCTCGCCATACTCCTCCACGCTGGAGCCGGAGATATTGGCGATATAGCGGGTCTCCTCTGCAGGCAAAGTAGGTAGAATCTCCTCAATTACATATTGTGCGCCGGGGTTCTGCAGACCGATAGAGTTGATCATTCCTCCCGGGGTTTCAATTACCCGATGAGGGGTATTGCCCAGGCGGGGCTCCAGTGTGGTCCCCTTCAGGCAGATGGCACCAATATCACTATTGGAGTATCCATTCACACGGGTGTATTCTTCGCCGAAACCGACACAACCGGAGAGCAGTACAATCGGTGACTGCATCTCGATTCCGCAAAAATTGACCGCAAGTGAAGGCTTTTCCATGGTGACAGATCCCATTAACAGAGGTGACTGGAGTAGTTGTGCATATCGTTCTTTATGAGCCAGAAATAGCGCCCAATACCGGCAATATTATACGTCTTTGTGCCAATACAGGCGCGCAACTTCACCTCATTCACCCGCTTGGGTTCAAGATGGATGAGAAGCGACTGCGCAGGGCCGGGCTCGACTATCAGGAGTTTGTCGAGGTCAGGGAGTACTCACAGCTGGAGGAGTGTCTACAGCAGTTTGATCGATCCCGTATCTTTGCGGCCACCACTCATGCGACCCAATCCCACTCCGTGCCAGACTACCGGCCCGGAGATATCCTGCTGTTTGGACCGGAGAGCCGGGGGTTGCCAGAGGCCGTCAGAAACGGCTTGCCTGCCGAGCAACGGATCCGTATTCCGATGGTGGCCGAGAGTCGTAGCATGAACCTTTCCAATGCGGTAGCGGTCGTTCTCTACGAGGCCTTGCGCCAGAACTGTTGGATGGGACTCTATCCAGATCAGTGATCTACTATAAAGAGTTATAAGATATTATAGAAATTATTGATTTTTCACATATTTATTGATTGATTTTCTGTCATATTGACCTACTGTTAGTTACGGTAATGCCGTGATGGCTTATCCAGTGAGAGGGAGGGGAGATACCTGCCTGACAAGGGCGCGCTGGAGGGGTGTGGATTTGAGGAGATCCACATAAATAGACAGCGCTTTTGCCACCTGTAGCGCGTGGCGTTTTACTGCTGAAGATCTCGATGGATCCTGAGCTTCAGACAGCGCTTGATCGGATTTATCCATGAGGGGACTGGAACATCAAAATATTCGTCTGAAAATATTGTTGCCGTTTGCGCTGATTCTGCTGCTGATCATTGCGCTGTTTATCAGTTTTGGCTACAGCAGGGAGAAGCGTGCCGAGGAGAATGCCCAGCAGGAGCTAGAGCAGATGGTTACCCGCATGTTCGAGCAGTATATTCAGAATGATATCAATCTGATGCGGCTGGCGATCGATCCTCTGCTGAAAAACAGTGCGGTCAGAATTGCCTTTCAGCAGCGAGACATGGAGGCGCTCTATCAGGTTGCCTATCAGGGGTTTGAGGAGCTGCGCGAGAGATACCGTATCAATGAGTTCTACTTCATCACCCCGGAGCAGAAGGTACTGCTACGGGTACATCAGTCGAGTCGAAGAGGGGATACCATTAACCGGCTCACCCTGCTGAAGAGCAAGGAGAGCCGTGAAACCGTATATGGACTGGAGCTGGGGAGCTATGGGGGGCTGATGCTGCGTGTGGTGACCCCGTGGTACATTGATGGCAGCCTGATTGGATATATTGAACTGGCACAGAATGTTGAGCACGTGCTGGCGCAGATTGCCGAGGGGCATGACATCAATCTAGTGACGGTGGTTCGCAAGAAGTATCTGGAGAGAGAGGGGTGGGAGATTGCACAGAAATTTCTCTCCTACCAGCGTGTCGATTGGGATCAGCTGAAACGGGGAGTGGTGGTTGGCTCAACGCTTGATAACCCCTCGATCAAACTCCATTCGCTGATCGACCTGCATCAGCAGCAGGAGTATGGTGCGGGAGGGCACGAAAGCTTCTCGATGGAGTATGTCGAGGGTGACCAGCATATGCGGGTGAGTATGTGCCCGATCCTCGACTTCGGTGAGCATGATATTGGAGATATCGTCATCATCCAGGACGTCTCGGATCAGTACCTCTCCTTCAGGAGTGCGCTGCAGTCGGTCTCCCTGCTCAGTGCCTTCAGTGGGCTGCTGATCTTCATCCTCTTCTTCAGGATCTTGGGCAAGGTGCAGCAGGAGATTGCGCAGTATAACCAGACCCTGCTGGAGGCCAAGGAGGATGCGGAGAGCGCCAACCATGCCAAGGATGACTTCCTCGCCTCGATGAGCCATGAGCTGCGTACACCATTGACGGCGATTATCGGCAGCAGTGAACTGCTGCTGGAGAACAGCGTCAGCCCGGAGGAGGAGGAGGAGTTGATCTGTGCGATCAAGATTGCGGGGCGCTCCCAGCTCAATCTGGTCAATGACATTCTCGATATGTCGAAGATTGAATCGGGGAAATTCACCATTGATGAGACCCCCTACAACCTCTCCTCACTGGTAGACCAGATCCGCTACCTCTTTGCAATCCGGGCCAGGGATGGGGGGATCAACTTTGAGGTGGAGCAGCAGATTCAGCCTCTGTTCCAGTTGATTGGTGATCAGCAGCGTATCGACCAGATCCTGGTCAACCTGATTGGTAATGCCTTCAAGTTCACCGATATGGAGGGAAAGATCCGTGTAACCATCTGCAGAGAGGGGGAGAAGCTCTGCTTCCAGGTGAAGGATAGTGGAGTGGGAATGGCCCCAGAGGTGGTTGCGAAGCTGTTCCAGCGCTTTGAGCAGGGAGATCGGCAGATCTCCACCCGCTTTGGGGGTAGTGGTCTGGGGCTCTATATCTCCAGCAATCTGGCGGAGATGATGGGGGGCAAGATCGAGGTGGAGAGCCGTGAGGGGGAGGGCTCCCTGTTTACCCTGAGGCTCCCCTATCGAGAGAGTGAATACCGTGCCTATGCCATCGAGATCGGGGCTGGCCTTGCTGCACAGCCAACGGTACCGCAATATCAGGGGGTGGTGCTGGTTGCCGAGGATGCACCGGCACTGCAACTGCTGGCGGAGAAGATGCTGCAGTTGCTGGGGATTGAGGTGGTGATTGCATCGAACGGGGCCGAGGCGGTGGAGCAGGCCCTGCGCCGGGACTTTGATCTGATCCTGATGGATATGCAGATGCCAGTGATGGATGGTCTGGAGGCGACGCAACGGCTACGCAGCATGGGGGTTCAGACTCCGATTGTGGCACTCACCGCCAATGTGATGGAGAAACATCGTGAGGCGTTCCGGGAAGTGGGCGGAGATGGTTTTCTCAACAAGCCGATCGAACGCCACAAGTTGTGGAAGATCTTGAGAAAGCATCTCCGTTTTGAGCAGAAGCTGGATGACTCGTATCATGGTCTATCCAGTGAAACGGCGGCAGCAGAGAAGAGCCGTGCCCCTTATGAGGATCCGGTGAAACAGGCGGCAAACAGCGGGGCGGCCGTGGTCGATGGACTGGATGCGGGTGTGGTCAATGAGTTGATGGCGACCTTTGCAGAAACCATGGGAGGACTGCGGAAGGAGATGGTAGAGGGGCTTTCCAATAGTGATTGGGATGCGGTCTACAAGGCGGCTCATGTGATCAAGGGGAGCGGAACAGCATTCGGTTATCCGGTGCTGACCCGTTGCGGCACTCGAGTCTGCAAGGAGATCAGTGAAGAGGCGTTTGAGCAGGCGGTAACGGTTACCGGGGAGTTGCTCGATAAATTGGATGAGGTGTTGGCCGACTTATAGCGTTTATTGCTCCGACTTGCGGTCTCGCTGCAGCAGATCGCGTACGGCATCTCTGGGGGACTTGTTCTGGTGCAGCACCAGTGCCACCTGTTCGGTGATCGGCATCTCGATCCCCAATTCATGAGCCATCTCACTGACATCACGGGCCGCCTCAATCCCCTCCACCACCTGACCGATCTCCTCCAGCGCCTGTTCAATGCTGGAGCCACTGCCGATGGCCAGCCCCATACGGCGGTTACGGGACTGATCATCGGTACAGGTGAGGACCAGATCACCCAGTCCGCTGAGTCCCATGAAGGTCTCCTGCTGACCACCGAGGCGGATCCCCAGCTTCATCTGTTCATGCAGCCCTCGGGTCATCAGTGCGGCGCGGGTGTTGGCACCAAATCCGAGCCCGTCGGCGATACCGGCAGCAATGGCGAGGATATTCTTGGTGGTGCCGCCGATCTCCACCCCCTGCAGATCGGTACTGGTATAGCAGCGAAAGGTTTCACTGTGGAATAGGTCTGCAACCCGATGTGCGGTATCGCTCTGGTCCGAGGCGATGGTGATCGCGGTGGGAAGTCCCTTGGCCACCTCTTTGGCAAAGGTGGGGCCGGAGAGCAGTGCCTTTGGATGGGTTGTCCCCAACTCCTCTTCTACCACCTGGTGCAGCAGTTTATGGCTGCTCTGCTCCACCCCTTTGGTCGCCCAGGCCAGGGTGCACTCCGCTTGGATATGGGGTTTGAGTTGCTGCAGCATTGCCCGGAAGGCGCCACTCGGCACCACCACCAGCACCATCTCACACTCGACTACTGCGCGTTGCAGATCCGTCTCGGTGATCAGATTGTCTGGTAGCTCAACGTCGGGTAGGTAGCGTTCATTGACACGCTGCTGTGCAATCTCTTGCAGGTGCTCCGGGCGGTGCCCCCAGAGGAGGACATTATGCCCGTTGCGGCTGAGCTGGATCGCCAGTGCGGTTCCCCAGGAACCAGCGCCCAGTACCGCAACCTTTTGGGGGTTGGAGCCCATCAGCCGAAAAGATCAGTGCTTGGTCTCGGCTTCTTCGTCCTCTGACGGCTGCTGGTTCTGTGCATAGATCGCATCGAAGTTGATCGGTGCCAGCAGCAGCGGAGGGAACCCCCCCTTGGAGGTGAGGTCGGAGATCGCCTCGCGCGCGTAAGGGAAGAGGATGTTGGGGCAGTAGGCTCCGAGCAGGTGACCCATCGCCTCCTCCTCAAAACCGGCTACGGTAAAGATACCGGCCTGCTGAATCTCAATCAGGAAGGCGTTCTTCTCCTCGACCTTTACGGTGGCGGTGAGGCTCAGTACCACCTCATAGACGTTGTCACCCAGCTTGGTGTGTTGTGCACCCACCTGTAGATTGGTGTCGGGGGACCACTGCGTCTGGAACATCGCAGGGGAGTTGGGAGACTCGAAAGAGACATCCTTCAGGTAGAGTTTCTGGATCTCGAAACTCTGTTCAGGGGCGGTGTTCTGCGCTTCTTCGCTCATGGTTCAATTTCTCTGGGGTTAACGATATTGTTGGATCCACTGCATCAGCTGTGGGAGTTGCATGGCACCGGCCTGACGGGCGATCTCCTTTCCATGTTTGAAGATCGCCAGTGTGGGGATGCTCTGAATCTGGTACTGGGCCGCCAGTGGCTGTTGCTGTTCGGTGTTGACCTTGGCCAGTCGATAGTGGGGTTGCAGCTGTTGTGCAGCCTGGGCAAAGATCGGGGCCATCATCTTGCAGGGGCCGCACCAGCTGGCCCAGAAGTCGACCACTACCGGGATGTCACTCTTGGTGATATGGCGCTGGAAGTTGTTGCTGTTGAGCTCAATGGCCTGTCCGTCGAATAGCGGCTGTTTGCACTTTCCACACTTGCCGCCATCGCTCAGTTTGGCTACAGGCAGGCGGTTGATCCCACTACAGTGAGGGCAGACGATGTGCAGTGCATCGCTCATGACGTAGTGCTCTACTGCTCCAGCAGTGGGTCCAGCTCTCCGGCGGCGTTGAGCGCAGAGAGGTCGTCAAACCCCCCTACATGGTGATCGCCAATAAAGATCTGCGGCACCGTCTTGCGCTTGCTGCGCGCCTCCATCTTGGCCCACGCTTCGGCATCGCCGTCAATAAAGATCTTGGTGTACTCCACCCCCTTGCGCTCCAGCAGTGCCTCTGCCATACGGCAGTAGGGGCAGGTCTGCGTCGCATATACTTCAATCTTTGGCATTGTTGAATCCTGTTGTTATTTATAGGAGACGGGTAGCCCCGCATTCTTCCAGGAGAGGATTCCCCCCTTGAGGTTGTAGACCTCTTCAAAACCGCTCTTCTTCAACTGTGAACAGGCGATGCCGGAACGGTTGCCCGAACGGCAGATTACCGTCACAGGTGAGTTACGGTATTGATCCAGATCACCCAGCTTCTCCTTCAACTGGTTGAGAGGAATGTGGGAGGCATCCTGAATGCGTCCATCCTTGGAGAGTTCGTCCTTGGTGCGAACGTCGATCAACAGGGAGCCCTCACGATTGAGTACCCGTACCGCAGCCTCTGCGGTGATCGACTCAAAACCGCGCAACCGGTCGCCAAAGATGTTGAAGATCAACATGATCAGCGTGACCAGAAAGGCGAGTACCAGCTCCCAGTGGTTAACCGAAAAAGTGTATAGATCCTGCATTTAGATATGGTTGCTACAGTGCAGCTCAGGACTGCTCTGTAACAGACGCCTCCTTCCAGTTGCACGGTTTGCCGATATCCATTGCGACCATGATCTTCTCCGGGATACAGAAACCGGTAAAGCCGCTCTGGAACAGGTTGAGGCCGACAAAGGCGGTGAACCAGAGCCAGTTCACACCGTTGAAGACAGAGCCATCAAGGGCCAGTGAAAGCAGAACAAAAAAGCCTGCAAGAATGCGGAGAATGGATTCTCTGGTCATGGTCAATTCCTTCTAATAGATAGTTCATCAGTAAACCTGTGGCCGGGGGCCACAGGTGAGCAAGAAAGTCTGGCTATTATAGCGGCAATACCAAAGATTGGGAGGTGCTGATTAAGGAAGCTCTGAAAAAGTCTGTACAAAACAGATTGCGCCCATAACGTTCAAGATCAAGGCAAAGATCGCAGCCAATAGTCAACTATTGGTGAGATTTTTAACGAAGATATTGGGTGTTATGGGTGTGAGATATTTGTTCATGACTTGATTCAGGGTTTCCTTAACAGCGACAGAAAACCTCTTTCATCATGCTGATCAGCTTCAGGGTGCGGCTGTCGCCCACCATGTAGAAGACGCGGTTGGCATCCTTGTAGGAGTCGAGAATACCGCGATCACGCAGGGTGGAGAGGTGCTGGGAGATGTTGCTCTGGGAGGTGCCTACGGCATCGACAATCTGCTGTACACTCAGCTCCTTGTTGCCCAGTACGCAGAGAA
>CAYFOU010000139.1:0-8067 GCA_964344805.1 uncultured Piscirickettsiaceae bacterium
CAATGGGCGTTTCACAAAGAGTAGAACAACATAGAGATCGACTAAGGGCGCAAGGCCTTCGTCCTGTTCAGATCTGGGTGCCCGATGCTAGAAGAGAGGGGTTTGCCGAGGAGTGCAGACGTCAATCCAGAATGCTTCAGGAGGACCCTCTGGAGCAAGAGACCCATGACTGGCTTGAACAGGTTGCCGACAGCGACGGTTGGCAATGAAACGGGGGGATCTGATTACCGTTGTATTGCAAGGAGCCTACGGAAAGCCACGCCCTGCCCTCATCATCCAGTCCGATCTGTTCGATCAGCACCCATCGGTAACCATCTTGCCAGTCACCAGTGAACTTCGGGATACTCCCCTGTTTCGTATCACCATTGAGCCCAGTCCAGAAAATGGGCTACAAAAGCGATCCCAAATCATGGTGGACAAGGCTCAAACCATCCTCAGAGAGAAGATTGGGAAATGTATCGGTAGCGTGACTGACAAAACTCTACTGCAGGTAAACCGGGAATTGGTGCTCTTTCTGGGAATTGCCTGAAGTACAAAACCGGGCCCTCTATTTTGATGACCACATCACCCCCTTCCCTATTGGAGATGATCTCCGCACTGATCGCAGCTCCTTCCATCAGCAGCATCTCCCCGCAGTGGGACCAGGGAAACCGGGACGTCATCAACCTGCTGGCCACCTGGTTTGAAGATCTTGGGTTTGCCATTGAGGTGTTGCCGATCGAAGGTCATCCGGGCAAGTTCAACCTGATTGCCAGTACAGGCCATGGCCCCGGCGGACTGGTTTTGGCGGGCCATACCGACACCGTACCCTGTGATCCCCACCTCTGGAACAGCGACCCTTTCCGGCTGAAAGAGCGCGACAACCGCCTCTACGGACTGGGTACTACCGACATGAAATCGTTCTTTGCGCTGATCATTGAGGCGCTACGCGAGATCGACACAAAAACACTACAACACCCGCTCACCATCATCGCCACCGCCGATGAGGAGAGCACCATGTGCGGGGCCAAAGCACTGCTGTCGCTACAGAGAAAGTTGGGACGCCATGCGGTGATCGGTGAACCGACCGGGCTGAAGCCGATCCGCGCCCACAAGGGGATCGGCATGGAGACCCTGCGGCTGCATGGGCAATCCGGCCACTCCAGTGACCCCAGCCTCGGGGCCTCTGCACTGGAGGGAATGCACACCCTGATCGGTGAACTGCTGCGCTGGCGCGAGGAGCTGCAGCAGCGCTATCGCAACCCACTGTTTGCCGTTGAAGTACCGACCCTCAACCTGGGCCACATCCATGGAGGCGACAACCCCAACCGCATCTGTGGCCACTGCCAGCTGCAGATCGATATCCGCCCACTACCGGGGATGTCACTGGAGGATCTGCGGGAAGAGATGGCGACGCGGCTTCACCCCCTGTTTGAAGCATCGCCACTGCAACTGGAGCTGGAGTGCGCCTTCGATGGCATTCCACCGATGGAGACCGCCTCAACCGCAGATATCGTACGGGTCAGCGAACAGCTGGCCGGGCATGAGGCCGGTGCCGTCGCCTTCGGTACTGAGGCCCCCTTCCTCAACCAGATGGGAATGGAGACGCTGATCCTTGGCCCTGGGGATATCGACCAGGCCCACCAACCCGATGAGTTTCTGGCACTGGATAGAATCCAGCCGACGGTTGAGGTGCTACGGCAACTGATTGGGCATTTCTGTATCCCACCTAACTGATATGGTCAATCAATAGCTGAACCTGCCGGGTGCAGCAGCCGTTTCCATCTGCGGCGTAGGTCTCCCTTTTCACCGCCTCCAGCGTCGTTGCTCCATCAGCAATAGCATTGATCACATCGATTCTCAGCACCTCATTGCAGGTGCATAGATTTCGATCCAGATCTCTTTTCAGCAGCTCCGGGAGTTTATCCAATACCTCTGACGATGGGTCCTTATTCATCTCTCGTTTCCATTCCACAATCACCTCCCCTCTTTTCAATAAGCGGGGAGATGCTCAGTCCATTTCAGCAGATACGCCCACAATGATTTCGCCCCCCTCTTTCGGGGCAGACAAGCTTTGAATGAGCATGTCCGGCGGTTGCTGTTGATCACAATCCTCAGCGATAAGCCACATTACCGTATTTTCACTGGCATTTTCATAAAACAGTTTCCGTATTTGAGGGTTCTGATAGCCTATTGAACAACAAAAGCGGATGCCCTAAGGCTGTCAATCCTGGAAAATATACACCTTGCTGAATACAGATGAACACTCCCAAAACCATACTGACCATCTCTTCTCGGGTCTCCATTCCTCTTGCCGAGATTGAGCTCACTCCAATCCGTGCCTCCGGTCCCGGCGGTCAACATGTCAACAAGGTCTCCACCGCCATCCATCTGCGCTTCGACATCCGCAACTCATCACTACCCGACCATTACAAAGAACGCCTGTTGGCACTACGTGACAAACGCATCAGCCGGGAGGGGGTGATCATAATCAAGGCCCAACAGGCTCGTAGTCAGGAGATGAACCGCAATCAGGCACTGCAACGGCTGATTGAACTGGTTCAAAGCGTGGCTCAAACAGAGAAAAAGAGGATTCCAACACGCCCTTCCCGGGCTGCCCGAAGCAGATGCACCGATGACAAAACCAGACGCGGACGTGACAAGGCATTACGTAGAAAGGTGTATCCCTGAAAGGTAGAAAATCCAGACTTGGTCTGACAAACAGTGCCCGTTCAATTCACATAACAGACTCCAGGAACCTCCTTATCAGAGGCGAGCAATACATCGGTAAATTTTTTATACATTCTTGTTTTTGGAATCACAGCCCCTGCCACTGAATATACGTTTGACACATCCAAGCTGGGATATACAATATGTATATTCCACTGGTCTAAGGCTAAATTTCATGAGCGCTACACACACCAATCTTTTTCTAAGCAATCGAAGTCAAGCGGTTCGCCTTCCCAAAGCAGTCTCATTCCCGGAGGGGGTCAAAGAGGTTGAGATTGTTGCCATTGGTAATACGCGAGTCATCACACCCGCCGGGGAATCGTGGGATGAGTGGTTTGATGGCCCTACTGTATCAGCCGACTTCATGAATGAGCGAGAGCAACCAGCAGACCAAAAACGCGAGGCCTTCTGATGCTCAAGTATATGCTGGATACCAATATTGTGATCTATACCATCAAGAACAGGCCGCCAGAAGTAAGAGAGCTATTCAAGCAGCATGATGGGCAAATGTGTATCTCAACCATCACGCTGGGAGAGCTGATATATGGTGCAGAGAAATCAGCTCAACCCAAGAAGAATCTGGAGGTGGTGGAGGGCATGGTCGCAAGACTGGATGTACTACCTTTTGCTAATCAGGATGCTGCACACTTTGGTCAAGTAAAAGCTGAACTCGTTGCTAAAGGAACCCCCATTGGCCCCTACGATACGATGATTGCAGGTCATGCACGGTCACAAGGAATGATCCTGGTAACCAACAACACCAAAGAGTTTGAGAGAGTCTCTGGACTACGTCTGGAAAATTGGGCGAATTGAGCCCTTTAAGACAGCTCTGGACTGAATGGAAGCATCAAGATCAAAGCAGTCCATGGTCTGCTTCAAGTCACAAGCAATCTCACCTAAAACCCCCGCTGCCACTCTGCTCTGAGATTGGCGCTGCCCGGTTCTCGAATGGCCGCACGTACCGTCTCCAGAAGTTTGCTCTTGTCTCTGCCCAATACCCCTTTCAGTACCAGATAATTGGAGGCATGATCACTACGAAAGATGGTCTTCTCCAACTCCAGTTCCTGCAGCAGAATCTCCATCTCTCGAAACAGGTCCTGCTGCTGTAACGGCTGATAGTGCCCCCCAAAACCCGCCTGTATACGCTCCAACCCATAGGGAAACGAGACCACCAGTGTCGCCAGATAGTTGGGCTGGGCCGCATTCATCAGTCGCGCCGAGTTGCGTGCATGCTGTTCGGAATAGCACACCCCGCCCATGCCGTTGAGAATCATCACTGAACTCTTCATCCCGCTGGCACTGATCTTCTGCAACGCATCGAGTGAACTCTGGTAGGTCTCCCCCTTGTGGATCGCCGCCAGCACCTCATCATCCCCGCTTTCGCAGCCGACATACATCAACGAGAGCCCCAATTCGCGCAGTGTAGTCAGCTCCTCCACCGTTTTGTTTTTCAGGTTACGAGGCAGGCAGTAGGCGGAGACGCGCTGAACATTGGGGAGATAGTGGCGGATCGCACTCAAGATGGCGTGCAGACGTCGATACGACAGCGTCATCGCATCCCCATCCGCCAGAAACAGCCGGCGCGGAGAGAAGCCCTCTGCGGCCACGGCCGCCAACTCCGCCTCTATTTCAGCTTGAGGCTTGGGACGAAACCGTTTCTGCTCCTCGGTATACATTTCACAGAAGGTGCAGCGGTTCCAGGAGCAGCCATTGGCAACCTGCAGGATCAGAGAATTTGCTTCACTCGGTGGCCGGTAGACCGGCTCGATATAACTCAGAGGCCCCATTGATCTTCCTTACTGAACAACAATGGCTCAGTATAGTCTCTCCTGCATACAGACGCCTTGGCAGAGCAATCATCCCCCCCCTTGGTAGGCGACCGTTTTTCGATACCATACAGCACAATAATGAAACCGTGGATACCTTGAAGTGAATAACCTGCTCTCCGGTAACAGTATCGATCTCGGCATCTCCCCTGCACTACTGCAGACCTGGACACGCACAGCACTCAGCACCCGCCAGGTCGATCCATACTGCTGCACCCCCTACTGGCAACTCCCGTTTCATGACGCCTTCGGCCCGGAGCGTCACCTGCTGATCCGCGAATCCTCCGGTAACCTGCTGCTGTTTGCCGAGAACAGCATCTCACCAGAGAACGTTGTACTGGCACCGATCGAACAGAGCTGGCTCTTCGGCTGTCCACTGCTGGGTAAACACGCGGTTGAGCTATTGGCGGACAGCATCGATGAGATCGGGAGCCACTACCCCATCTTCCCACGCATGATCATCAGCGGTATCCGGCCAGGAGGGGTGTTGGCGAAACGGTTGCTCAACCACTTCAGTAGCGACTTCCATCTTTTCATGCTGGTGCAATCGACCAGCACCCAGTGCAACGCCTCACTGGCGGGTGGATGGGATGGCTTCCTCAGCAGGCGATCGAGCCGTCAGCGACGCAAGCTGAAACGGCTGCAGCAAGATGCGCACAATCAAGGCATCCACTTTGAACGAGTCACGCCAACCACTCAGGAGGAGTCGGAGCAGACCTTTGCCCGCATGCTCTCCATTGAGCAGAGCAGCTGGAAAGGGTTGCAACAGTGTGGGATGGATCAGGAGCCAGCCACCTCCTTTTACAGAGCCATGATCACCCGCCTTGCAGCAGAGAAGCAGGCCCGTACCATTTTTGCCCGACATGAGGAAGAAGACATCGGCTATATCTTTGGTGGGCTTGCCGGAAACATCTATCGAGGACAGCAGTTCAGCTATTCGAATGCATGGAGAGGTGCATCGATCGGCAATCTACTCCAAATCAAGAAGATCCAGTGGCTCAGTGAGGAGCGCTGCAAACGCTACGATATGGGGCCTGTCTCGGGGGAGAAGATGGGGTACAAACAGCACTGGACAGAGAGAGAGGGCCGACTGGAATCGTGGATGCTGGTCAAGAAGTGAGCCCCCGCCCCCTATGGATGGAGCTGTTAGAATGGCTTCCCATCATCCTCCTCAATCCAGCACCGAGATCAACATGTCAAACTCAATGATGGATCAGCTCAAGAAAGCGGGTCTGGTCGACAAGAAAAAGCAGCAGCAGGTCAAGAAAGAGAAGCACAAGGCACGCCGCAAACCGGGAAGCGGTAACGCCTCCAGCGCAGCGCAGGCAAAGTCGATCGCTCAGGATCTTGAACAGCAGAAAAAGGAGCGTGATCGCGCACTGAACCGGCAAAGAGATGAGGAGGCGAAACGCAATGCCATTCTTGCCCAGATCAACCAGTTGATCGAGAACCACCGACTGCCGTTGGAGAGTGAGGAAGGCGATGTTGTCTTCAACTTCACCCACAACAATAAAATCAAACGTCTCCACGTCTCTGAAAAGATCCAACGGCAGCTCGGTGCCGGACATCTGGCCATTGTCACCATCAATGGCAAATATGATGTGGTCCCCCGCCCTGTGGCCGAGAAGATCGAGCAACGCAATGCGGATCACGTCATCTGGACTCACTCCAGCGATGAGGCTCCATCCACAGAGGATGATCCCTATGCAGACTTCCAGATCCCTGACGATCTGATGTGGTAGCCAGAGCAGAACAACATGGCACTCAAGGCATCGATCTACAAGGCCGATCTGCAAATCTCGGATCTGGATCGCAACTATTACAACAACCATCCGCTCACCATTGCTCGCCACCCTTCCGAGAATGAGGAGCGGATGATGGTGCGTCTACTGGCCTTCATCCGCCATGCCGATAAGCAGTTGACCCTGACCAAGGGAATCAGCACCGATGATGAACCCGATATCTGGCTGCACACCCTCAGTGGTGAAATCGAACTCTGGATCGAGCTGGGCCAACCTGACGAGAAGCACATCCGTCGCGCCTGTGGCAGGGCTCGCGAAGTCTACATCTACCCCTACAGCGGACACAGCGCAGAGATCTGGTGGTCGCAGATTAAAGACAAGGTATCCGGCATTCAGAACCTGCATGTCTACAACCTTCCACCCGACATGCGTGATGCGCTCTCTGCGTTTGCCAATAAAAGCATGACCATCCAGAGTACCATTCAGGATGGGGAGATCTGGCTGTCGGAAAATAACCGGAGCCTCTCTATCACCCTGCAGTGTTGGAAAGAGTAGCTTCACTTCCTCTTTCCAGGCAATTAGCCAACAAAACAAAGCGAGAATTGATCGCCTCTTCGAGAACTGGCAGCAGCCTTCCGAAGCTCTCACCTGTAAAGTAATTTGATTATTTTACAAATCACTTTACACTAAGTTCATGCACAGTAGAAACAGGCGAGTCCCCTCCATACTGGATGATCTGCTGAAACATTATGGGACATCCACTGCATTGGCTCATCAGCTTGAGATCAGCCGAATGAGCTTGCTCAACTGGAGAGAACGCCCTGATTCGATTCGTGATGAAAATCTGCTGCGACTTGAGATGGAGTGGCATCAGGCGATCTGGATGTCACGTTACCAGGAAGGGGAGATAGAGAAAGGGAGAGATCAACGCCTGCCAGAAAATTTCGATAAAGAGACCGCCCTGCAATCCACCATTGTCGATAGTCTCAGTTTTGGCTCATTGGAAGTTGAAACCGGAACCAGTGAGCGCAATTTCAGAAAAGCGACCCAGGAACTGGAGATCCCGAAAAATATTGATGCCGCTCAATATCTGGCGATACAGAATATTTACTCGGTCACACGGCGAATACTGCGCCAGTACAGCAGTAAAGAGATCCCCTCCCTTACATCAGCACATATCAGAGAACTGCACTACACCATCATGCAGGGAATTCGCACCGATGCTGGTGAGTATTCCTCCATGCAACGCATCCTGCCACAAACGGATCTCCAGTTAACCGCACCAGAGGATATCAGCGACGAGATCAAGTACTGGATATCGAAATACGCCTCTTCGCCCTCTCTTGCAGATATTGCCGCTTCACATGCCCACTTTGAATTGATACACCCATTTGGTGATGGTAATGGGCGTGTGGGACGGGCACTGATTTGGGAACAGTGTCTCTCCATTGGGCTGATGCCACCTGAAATTGACCAACACAACAAAGCTCTTTATTACGTGACGCTGGAGCATGCTCAACGAACGGGTGATACCCACCCCCTTCATTACATGTTTCAACTGGCTCAGGAGCGCCTGTTGCGCACAATCACCCAAAAAACAAAACCAGATTCCCGTTGGTCAAGAAAGAACCAATAAAAGCTTCAATCCAACAGGCCACGATTGTCCGCTATTTTTTACCTCTGATGAAGTGTACAGACTCACAATCAAATCTGGTCATCAACAATATTGGCTAATTTTCCATCACTACTATAGACCGAAAAACCATCTACTTGATTAGAAACAACTAAGT
>CAYFOU010000140.1:0-7999 GCA_964344805.1 uncultured Piscirickettsiaceae bacterium
GCAATCTGCGGGTGGCCTCAATGCCATCCATCACCGGCATCTGCATATCCATCAGGATCAGGTCAAAGGGCTGCTGCAGCGCCAGATCTACCGCCTCGCGCCCCTGCTGGGCTACCTCAACCGCTACCCCAACCCCTTCGAGAATGCGTCGCTCCAGAATCTGCAGCTCCGGGGTATCTTCGGCCACCAGTACCCGGCCATCAAAGCGCTGGTTGAGCACACTGCCGGGATCGGTGGAGTAACCACAATTGCTGTGGGCCAATAGATCACTGGGGCGATAAGGAAGGCGAATCAGGAAGTGTGACCCCTTCCCTTCTTCACTCTCCACCTCGATGGTGCCACCCATCATCTGCACCAGATTGTAGGAGATAAAGAGCCCCAGACCACTGCCGCCAAAACGGCGTGAGATCGAACTGTCCGCCTGCTGAAAACGCTGGAAGAGCTGCTGCTGCACCTCGGCTGACATGCCGATGCCGGTATCCTCGATACTGATATGGAGCTGCTGCTCTGCCACCCAGAGGGTCATCACCACACTCCCCTCATTGGTAAACTTCATCGCATTGCCAAGCAGGTTGATCAGCACCTGTCCCAGCCGACGCCCATCCCCTATCAGTTGGTGGGCTGGTTTGCCGAGATGGCGAATCTCGAAACGCAGCCCCACATCCTGCGCCCGCTCGGTGAAGATATAACGTACATCAGAGATCAGTGCACAGAGGTCAAACGGCGCTTCATCAATCTCGAACTTGCCCGACTCGATCTTCGACATATCGAGAATATCATTGACCAGCGCCAGCTGGCTCTTGCCCGCCACCTCAATGGCATGAATCAGATTGAGGCTCTCCGGATCAAGATCATGCTCTGACAGCATCTCACTGTTACCGATGATCGAGGTGAGCGGGGTACGCAGCTCATGGCTCATGGTCGCCATAAAGTCATCCTTGGCGCGGTTGGCCTGCTCCAGCTCCTGGGTGCGCTGGGCGATCTTCTCCTCCAGTGAATACTGGTACTCATCAATGATCGCCTTCTGGCGCTCCTCATGGATACGCGACTCCACCAGCATATTGAGTGCCCGCTTCAGTTCAGCCAGCTCTACAGCATCCGACGCATTCACCAGCAACGGTTTCAAGCGGGCAATCTCCTCCCCCTCCTGCTGATGCAGTGCAGTCACCCGTGCCATCAGCGTCTGCAGCGGCTGGGTCACCACCCGGGTGGCGAAGAAGTAGAAGAGCATCAACAGCAGCCCCACCTTGAGCGAGGCTGCAACCAGAATATCCAGCAGCTTCTCCTGCAGTGCCTCTTGCAGCCGGTCCCGAGAGGCATAGATCGACACCTCTGCCAACGGCTCAGTGGTACGACGCCGGTCATAGAGGGTAAAGGTGTGGGCAATCAGGTTGCGCTGCACCATCAAAGGACGGTCCGCCAACTGCTCAACATAGGCATCGGAGACATTGAGTGACTCATACTTGCGCTCTACCGTCCCCTGATAGAAGAGGATCGAGGGTGCCACCGGATCGGGAGAGAGAATCATCACTCCCTCAATCTGTGGACTGGAGACAATTCCCTCCACCTCGGACTGCAGCTGCTCCCCATCATACTGCCAGATGGCAGTGGTCAATGCATTGCTGAATACCGCCTCGATATGTTGCAGGCTCTCCTGCACATCCTCCTCCAGATGCTCCTGCTCATCATGGAATTGATAGCTGGTCGTTACCGCCGCAATCAGTAGATAGGCGATTGCAATGCGATAAATCAGTTGAGCAGTAAGTTGCTGCCTGCCCATTACCGCCTCCCTTCAGCCATTCGATAACGCCGCATGATCGCAGCGATGCTGGCCTCTCCCAGCGCATCATCCTGCATCTGCTTCAACCGCTGCTGCAACTGTGCCAGCTCCGTTTTACCCAGCGAAGAGTGCCTGGAGCACTGCAGCCAGGAGCTCTTCTCCATCAGCTTGAGATAACGCCCCTGATGGTCATAGATCGACTCAATGGTCTCCCTCCCTCCAATGAAGAGGTCAATCCGGCCCGTCTGCAGCATCTTCAATCCACTGCTATAGCTATCCACCCCCTGTTTGCGGATCCTCTCATTGGAGTGGATCTCCTTGCCAAAGGTGCGCCCCAGTCCAGCCCCCCGGATATAGCCCACCTCCAGCCCCTCCATATCGGCAACCGAACGAACCTGCAGCGGGGCCTCTCCACTGCGCGGCGGAGCAATGACGGCAATCACCTCTTTTCTGATCACTTCGCCCACCTGGGTGTAGCGCCTGCTGCGCTCCGGTGAGGTGAAAAAGATGGCACAGTCATACTGCCCCTTGTTGAGCCCCTGCACCATCCGCTTGTAGGGGACCATCTCCAATTGATAGGGGTGCCCGAGATGCTGGAACAGCAGATCCGAGATATCGTAATAGGTCCCTGCTGGACGCCCGCGATCAAGGTATCCGGTCGGCTTGCCCACCTCGATCACCGCAATCCGCAACAGCTGTGGTGCACTCTCTGCGTGAAGCAGTGAGCCGCCGAAGAGCGAGAGCACCCAGAAGATGAGAATTGATGTTATTTTCATATCCCTCCAATGGTACATGGAGGTATGAGGTTTGCAAACTACCTCAACGAGTGAACAACTTCAGATCAGGCGCTGGAGATTACCTGATCCAGCTTGCTATGAAGCTCAATGGCCCCCTGCATCGCCTGCTCCAGATCCTCCTCCCGAATCGCATGCAGTACCCGGTTGCCCAGCGTGGTGATCTGCGGGAAGCCGAAGCTGCTGCCACTCCCCTTCAGGGTGTGGGCGGTCTTGCGGATCTGATCCCAATCTTCCACCTCGATACCGGACACCAGATCCTTGCGCAACATCTGATAACGATCAATACAGAGCGCCAGCAGATCGGCATCAATCGAGATGGTGCTGTCCTCCTGCTCCGCCTCTGCGCTACGCTCTGCCGCATCCTCCGCCTCAATCAGATACTGTTTGAGTACGGTACGCAATTCGATACGCTCAATCGGCTTGCCAAGAAAGCCATCACACCCCGCCTCCTGCGCCTCATCACGATGCTGCTGCATGACGTTGGCGGTGAGCGCAACAATCGGGATATCAACCCCCATATTGCGCATTGCTGCAGTCGATTCCAATCCATCCATCACCGGCATCAGCATATCCATCAGGATCAGGTCATACTCCTTCTCGGTCACATGGTGAAGCGCCTCTGCACCATCACTGGCGATATCCACCCTGACCCCATAGGCCTCAACCAGACGCCGCTCCAGAATCTGCAGCTCCGGGGTATCCTCAACAATCAGCACCCGCCCCTCCAGATAGAGTGGCGGCAGCTTGATAATGCCGGGGGTATAGATACCCTGCACGGCCTCCCCCTCCTTCAATGGAATAGCCACTTCAAAACGGGAGCCGACATCAACCTCACTGCTCACCTCGATGGTACCTTCCATCTGTTCAACCAGATTGCGGGAGATATGGAGTCCCAACCCGGTACCGCCATAACGGCTGGAGATGCGGTGGTCTCCCTGCTCATAGGGCTGGAACAGACGTTCCATCACCGCCTCATTCATGCCGATACCGGTATCCTCCACAATAAAGTGGATGGTCTCCTCTGCAGTATCCACACGCACGGTAAGAGAGACACTCCCTTCCGGGGTAAATTTGATCGCATTGCCAATCAGATTGACCAGCACCTGCCCCAGACGCTTGCCATCCCCGATCCACATCCGCTCCAGCGGACTGTCCTGATGGATCTGAAACAGGATGCTCTTGTTCTCGGCACGGCTGGAGAAGATCTGCCGGATCTCTCCCAGCATCATCACCGGATTGTAGGGGGCCTCGTCAATCTGGAACTGCCCCGACTCGATCTTGGAGTTGTCGAGAATGTCATTGACCAGATAGAGCAGACTCTTGCCCGAGACCTCCATCGAATTGAGCAGACTGAGCTGTTCATCCCCCAGCAGTTGCTCTCCCAATAGCTGGCAGTTCCCCAACAGCGAGGTGAGCGGGGTACGCAGTTCATGGCTCATCGAGGCGAGGAAGCGATCCTTGGCACGGTTGGCCGCCTCGGCCGCCTCCGCCACACGGCTCATCATCGCCTCCTGTTCGATCAGACGCATCTCACGATTCCAGTCACATCCCAGTACCAGAATCTGCTGCAGCAGCTCCTCCTGATCAAACGGCTTCTGCAGATAGGAGAAGTGGACCCCCAACCGACTGCGCAGCTGAGGCATGGTGTAATCCATATAGGCGGTAATCAGTATGATACGGGTCAGCGGGTCCAGCTCGCGAATCTTCTGTGCGGTCTGCAGTCCATCCCAGCCACCGGGCATGCGCATATCGAGCAGAATCACCGAATAGGGTTGCTGCTCGGCCATCGCCTGCTCCACCATCTCTGCTCCCTGCTCTCCCTGAGTGGTGGTATCCAGTTCAATCTTCGCCGGTAACGCTGCGGTGGGCCGGGGCGGAATCTCTTCACCCTCCTCGACATAGAGCAAGGCGAGCTGGTCGATCTGTTGTGTCAGCGCATGCTTCGGCTGCTGCCCAAACAGATTGCAATAGAGGTCGAGCGTATCTCGATTGTCATCAATCGCCAGCACCCGGATGGTCTCCGGATTACAGGTGGTGTGGCGTTCCGTAAACGCCTGTGATGGTGTCTCTCCCATACCGATCACTTTCTACTTTCCATTGTTGAGGTTCCCAGTTTGTAGGCATAAAGCCATTCCGTACTCCCCGACAGTCAGTATCCTATATAAAATTCCTTACAAAGTCCTACAAAAACCTACAATCTCCTTCAAACCCTGTCCTTTTCCTACAGGGGATCACGCGAGCTCCCCTCTCCCAAAGCCGATTCGTAGATCCAGCAGACTCCCAGCACCTGATCAATCATCTCAACCAGCTGTTCAACCAGCCCTTCCATACCACCATACTCGCCACACTCCATGGCATCACAGATCCTCTTCCCCTGCTCCGAAAGCTCGGCATAACCAAACAGGGTCGCACTTCCCTTGATATTGTGAGCGGTACGCCGAATACTGCTCCACTCCTTGATCGCCAGCGCCTCGGACAACTCTTCACGCATCTCCATCAGACGGGCAACAAAGATTGGACGAGAGCGCTCCTGGATGGCTGGATCAATCAACATCTCCTCTTCCACATGCCCTCCCTTTCCCTGAAGCTGCAGATGGGCACCCAGCAGGCGATGCAGTGCCCGCTGATCAATCGGCTTGGCCAGGAAATCATCACAACCGGCCTGCGCAAACTCCTGCTGGTGCTGTGGCATCACATTGGCGGTCAGCGCAACAATCGCCCCCTTGTAATGGAGGGCGCGCAGGGTCCGGGTCGCCTCAATTCCATCCATCACCGGCATCTGCATATCCATCAGCACCAGATCATAGTGAAAAGCGAGCGCCTTCTCTACCGCATCCTGGCCATTGACCGCCAGCGTCACCTCAATCCCCAACGCTTCCAGCATGGAAGATTCCAAATGCTGCAGCTCTATGGTGTCCTCCACCAGCAGTACCGTACCACGGAAACGGGCACGCTCCATCTGTCGCTCTTCATCACTGATACTGCCCGCCAGCAGCTCACTGGGACGATAGGGGATGCACAGGGTAAAGCAGGAGCCTCTTCCCTCCCGGCTCTCGACATCAATCGTCCCCCCCATCAGCTCCGCCAGCGTCCAGGAGATGTGCAGCCCCAGCCCGGTACCACCAAAACGGCGGGAGATGGAGCTATCCGCCTGTTCAAAGGGCTGGAACAGTCGATCCAGCACCTCCGGAGCCATGCCGATCCCCTCATCTTCAACCCGGAACTGCAGTTGCTGCCTCCCCTGCTCTGCAACCACCTCCAGCGTCACCCCCCCCCTCTTCAGTGAATTTGATCGCATTGCTGAGCAGGTTCATCAAGATCTGTCCGATCCGCTTCGAGTCCCCAATCAGCTGATGGCGCAACGGTACTCGCTGCACAATACGAAAATCGAGCCCGGCATCCTCGGCCCGGATCGAGAAGATATGCTCCAGTTCACCCAGCAGGGCACCCAGCTCATAGTCAGCCTCATCAATCTCGAACTTGCCCGCCTCGATCTTGGAGAGGTCGAGAATATCATTGATCAGCGAGAGTTGGGTACGCCCGGCAATCTCAATCGCATCCAGCATGTGGGTCTCCTGCCGACTGAGGCGGTCCCGGCTTCTGCGGCTGAGCATCTCACTGTAGCCGATGATCGAGGTGAGCGGGGTACGCAGCTCATGGCTCATCATTGCCAGGAACTGATCCTTCGCCTTGTTGGCACGGATCGCATTCTCCGCCTGCAGCAGCTGGCGCAGGTCATGCACAATCAACACTTCCTGATCCCGCTCCCCCTCCGGCCCATCGAGTGAGGCACGGGAGAGGGTAATCGGAATCGAGGTACCATTGGCACAGCGCAGGTCTTGATTGGCGGTAAACAGGGCATTCACCTTGCGCCCGACCAGTACCGCCATCTCTTCACCGACCATCTGCTCCAGCTTGGGGTTGACCCGCGACACCCTGCCCTCGGCATTGACCACAATCAGCCCCTCATCCATCGACTCCAGAATCAGGTCGGTCTCATGCTTGGCCTGCAGCAGCTCGGCGGTACTGCGCTTCAGCACATCAGCCAGATGGTTGATCTCCACCACTTGACTCGGCTTGTGGCTACTGATCTCCCCCCGCTCTGCCGCCTGAGTCAGGCGCTCAAGCGGATGGACCAGTGAACGGGCCTGGCGCTGCACCACCCAGATCAGGAACAGCAGCACCACCGATACCGCCAGCAGGATATTGCGCTGCAGCACCGCCACCGGCGCCATGATCTCCTCCCGGTCCTGCTTTACCACCATCCCCCACTCCAGCTCCGGAAGCCAGCTCCAGACCGCGTAGACCTTGCGACAGCTGTTATCCAGCTTCCACCCGGCCCCATTCTCCCCCTCCAGCGCATGCAGCATCGGGAACAGCTCCGGATTGAACTGCCGCAACTGCTGGCAGTCACTATCTGGCTGACGCACCCCCTCATTACGGAAGTGGTTGATGAAATTGATTCCCTCTCCCAGTCCACTCCCTCTCCACTGGGCAATCATCACCTCACCACTCTCTCCCAGACCACTGTAACTCTCCAGCAACTCCCGCATGCGATCCAGCGAGATCGGTCGCACCATGATCGCAAACACCTCCCCCTCGGTACCGGGAAAGTTGGAGATCAGTGGCATCCCCATCAGCACCGTAGAGCGCTCCACCTGCTCCACCTTGCCGTAACGGGAGATTATCAATTTGCGCTGCTGCATACTCTCTGCAATCAGATCGGAGAGAATGGTCTTGCCATAGAATCCCGCTTCGGTCAGCTCAACCCCGATATCCGTTCCCATCGGCCGCAGGGAGAAGATCAGCTCTCCGGCAGTATTGATCAGAAAGAGGTCATTAACCCCCTGTTGGTGAAGCAGCAGACCATACTCATTGCGAAAGCGTTCACTGTTGATCTGATAAGAGGAGGAGTCATCCCCCATACGAAAGCTGCTGATCAAGCGGTCAACCCGTTGCTTGAAGGCCTCATCCGCAGCACTCTCCTCCATCCACTGCTTCTGCTGCGCAAACAGCACCCGGATGCGCTCCTTGCGAAAATCGGCATGATAGCGCAACGACTGCTCCACCGACTCCACCAGTGCCCGTTCCGAGAAGTGGTAGATCACTCCCCCCATCGCCAACACCGAAATCAGCAGCGCCCCAAAGCTGCTCTTGAGCTGGTGGACAAAAAAATGTTTTGCCCCACGATGCCGTTTTTCGGCGGTATCAGTCATCATTTCCCCAAAATTGATAAAAATCGCCTCCCACAAGCCCTTTTTATCAAAAAAAAATAGACATGGATATATACAATTTATGATAATGACACATCAAATGTGGGTACATGGAGTACCACAACTGCTGATAACAAGAGGCGGCAACCGACTTTAGGGAAGCTCTGAAAAAGTCTGTACGAAATAGGTCGTGCCTATAGTGCACGAGA
>CAYFOU010000141.1:0-7933 GCA_964344805.1 uncultured Piscirickettsiaceae bacterium
CATTTTCTGCCTTGAACTGACGAATTTCAGAGGCAATCTGAACAGCTACTGTCAAAATTTTCCTGTTTTAGGGTAACCCCTGAATGGTTATGTTTACGATACCATTAGCATCTATATAAACACCAAGATTTAAATCACACCATGGCACTACTGGAAATTCTGAAACACCCCGACCCCCGGCTGCGCAAGAAGAGCATTCCCGTCACAGAGGTCAATAACGAGATTCGTGAGATCGTCAGCGATATGCTGGAGACAATGTATGCCGCTCCTGGCATCGGCCTTGCCTCGATTCAGGTCAATGAGCCCCGCAGTATTGTGGTGATCGATGTCTCCGAGGAGAAGAACCAGCCGCTCTGCCTGATCAACCCGAAGATCACCGAGAGCGAAGGGGAAGAGGAGCACGAGGAAGGTTGCCTCTCCGTTCCCGGCATCTACGAGACGGTCAAGCGCGCCGAATTTATCACCGTAGAGGCGATGGATCGGGAGGGGACCCCATTTGAACTGAAGGCGGAAGGGCTGCTCGCGGTCTGTATTCAGCATGAGCTGGAGCATCTGCAGGGGAAACTCTTTGTCGATCAGCTCTCCAAACTGAAACAGCAGAGAATCAGGAAAAAGCTGGAGAAACAGGCGAAGGAAACCATGTAATGCGGATTCTCTTTGCCGGCACCCCCGACTTCTCGGTCTCTGTCCTCAACGCGTTACTGGAGTCCGACCACGAGGTGATCGGGGTCTATACCCAGCCGGATCGCCCTGCCGGGCGCGGGCGCAAGCTGAAGGCGAGTCCAGTCAAGGAGCGTGCACTGGAGGCCGATCTGCCGGTCTATCAGCCAACCACGTTAAAAGATGAGGCGGAACAGCAGACGATAGCGGATCTCAATGCCGATCTGATGGTGGTGGTCGCCTACGGGCTGATCCTCCCCAAGGCGGTACTGGATGCCCCCCGTCACGGCTGCCTCAACATCCACGCCTCCCTGCTGCCGCGCTGGCGCGGTGCCGCCCCGATCCAGCGCGCCATCCACGCCGGTGATGCCGAGAGTGGTGTCACCATCATGCAGATGGATGAGGGGCTCGACACCGGCGATATGCTCTACAAGGTGACCACTCCAATCTCCAGTGAAGACAACGCCCAGACCCTGCATGACCGCCTAGCCATACTGGGGGCCGAGGCACTTCTGGAGACCATTGCCCAAATCGAAGCGGGATCGCTGCAGCCCGAACCCCAAAACGAGGCGGAGGTGACCTATGCCGAGAAGCTCAACAAGGCAGAGGCCACCATCGAATGGGATCAGTCTGCACAGCAGATTCTGCAGCTGATCAACGCCTTCAACCCGTGGCCGGTGGCACAGACCGAGTGGAATGGGGAGATGGTGCGTATCCGCCGTGCTGCGGTGGTTGAGGGGGCAACCAGCACCACCCCCGGTCACAGTGTCGATATCCACCCGGAAGGGCTCGATATCGCCAGCGGCGAGGGAGTGCTGCGCATTCTGGAGCTGCAACTGCCCGGCAAACGCTCGATGGCCGTGGCCGACTTTCTCAACGCCCGTCCGCAGCTGAAACAGAGCGGACTGCAGTTCGGTTCATAACAGGTCCATGAAACACGGCTGGAATCCACGCGCTGCCGCCGCCAAGGCGGTTGCGGGAGTGATCCGGGATCACCACTCCCTCTCCACCACCCTGCCCCGCGCCGCCCACAATCTGGAGCCCTCAGAGCGTGCACTGGCCCAGGAGATCAGCTACGGCGTACTGCGCCACTTTTATGAGCTGGAGGGTCTGCTCAAACCATTGCTGAAAAAGCGGTTCAAACCGAAGGATAGCGACCTCTATGCCCTGCTGCTGGGGGGCATCTATCAGCTCCACTATATGCGCATGCCCGACCACGCCGCCCTATCAGAGACAGTCGATGCTGTCGCCAATCTGAGAAAGGAGTGGGCGCGCGGAGTGGTCAACGCGGTACTGCGCAGCTTCCAGCGTGAGGCGGAGCAGCTGACCAGCGCGCCAAAAAAGACGCTGGCAGAGAAGAACAACCATCCCGACTGGATGACCCAGAAGATCCGCGACAGCTGGCCGCAGCAGTGGCGGGAGGTGCTGGAGCAGAACCTGCAGCGCCCACCGATGACCCTGCGACTCAATCTGCAAAAACAGAACCGTGAAGCCTATCTGCAACAGCTGGATCGGGAGGGAATTGAGGCTACCCCTTCCTCGGAGACCCCAACAGCCATTACCCTGAGTCGCGGTATTCCGGTACAGCAGCTGCCCGGTTTTGAACAGGGTGTGGTCTCGGTACAGGATGAGGCCCCACAACAGAGCGCCCGCCTACTCGACCCACAACCGGGAGAGCGTATCCTCGATGCCTGTGCAGCCCCCGGTGGCAAGACCGCCCACCTGCTGGAACATCAACCGAAACTGACTGAGGTCGTAGCCCTCGACCATGATCAGGAGCGGCTGCAGCGGGTTACCGAGAATCTGCAGCGCATCGGCCTCAACGCCACCCTGAAAACGGGTGATGCAGCCGATCAGGCGTGGTGGGATGACATCCCATTCGACCGTATTCTGGTCGATGCCCCCTGCAGTGCGACCGGGGTGATCCGCCGCAACCCCGATATCAAGCTGCTGCGCCGCAAGGGGGATATTGCCCAACTGGCCGAGACCCAGGCCACCATTCTGGAGAACTGCTGGCAGATGCTGAAGTCGGGAGGCACACTACTTTACGCCACCTGCTCCATCTTCCCCGATGAGAATGAGCAACAGATTGAACGCTTTCTGCAGCGACACGACGATGCGACCGTGGAACCGATCAACCTACCGTGTGGTCTACCCACTGGGGCCGGGGTACAGCTACTCCCGGGACGTTGCGGCATGGATGGCTTCTACTATGCCAAACTGGTCAAACAGGAGGCTTGATGTTACGGATCGGTGTACTGCTGCTGATGCTCTGCACCACCACACTCAGGGCCGAGATCACCATTACCCAACCCGCTCTCTATGAGAATGAGGGGCGCATCTGGGTCAATGCCGAGTTCCGCTACCGGCTGGAGGCCGGGGTGATCGACGCGATGAAGAACGGCATCCCGCTGGTGTTTCGCGCCGAATACCTGATCGAGGAGGTGCGTCCACCGTGGGAGAGCAACCCGGTGGTCCACCAGATCGAGCACCGCTTCGTCCTCAGCTACCGTGAATTTACCAACCGCTACTACCTGATCAGCCTGCAGAACAAGAGCCACGGCACCTACGATACCCTGGCCGATGCCGTTGCACGGATGGAGAAGCGCCACACTGCAATCCATATCAGCCGGGAACAGCTGGCAAAAAACCGCAACTACCAGGCCCGCCTGCGGGCCTCTATCGACGAGCAGACCCTGCCTGGGCTGATGCGCCCCTATCTCTACACCCCCTGGCTCTGGCCCGAGTGGAAACTGGATAGCGGATGGCATACCCTGCCCATTGAACATCATCCATCCTCCTCATGAGCACCAACCGCAAACGCCTGATCCGCCATCCGCTGATTGCAGCCATCACCGCACTGGGGCTGGTGGCGACGCTGATCGCCTTCGGCCTGCTGGCGGTGGCAATCAACAACCCCGACACCATCGGGCAGCTCTTCCCCTATATCGGTGCCTCCAGTGCCATTGGTCTCACCATCCTCTTCACCATCATATCGATCAGCCTGTTCCATCTGGTGCAGCGTTTCTTTGCCGGGGAGTCGGGGGCTCGTCTCCACGCCCGTTTTGTGGCGATCTTCGTCTCGCTGGCGCTGATCCCGATCCTGATTCTCTCCCTCTTTACCACCCAGATCCTGAAACAGCAGGATCGCGGGGAGGAGGAGATCCTCCATGCGCTGGAGGGGTCACGTGAACTCTACAAGACTGCGCTCAACGAGAAGAAGAAGCGCATCATCGAGAACCTATATCAGCTCGGAGAGTCTCTCGCCACCGCACCCGAGGGGATGGTCAGTCTGCTGCTGGAGGAGGCACGAGAGGAGAGCAAGGCGATGGAGCTGGTGCTCTACGATATCAGCGGCAAACAGATCGCCTTCAGCAGCCTGCTGGCCGAGCCGGAGCTGGTCCCCACCCCGCTCGACCCCCTGATCGTCAATCAGGTGACCAAGGGGCTCGACTACCACAAGATTGAGGGGCATGAGGAGCTGGAGCAGATCCTCCATGTGGTGATCCCGATCCACAGCCTCACCGCAGAGAACAGCGGCAGCCGCATCCTCTCCTCCTACTACACCATTCCCAAGCGGCTGGAGCAGGGTCAGCAGAAGATCAACGATGCAGTGATGCGCAACAAGAAGCGCCTCTACCTTGATGACCAGCGCAACGCGGTACACAACATCGCCTTTATTCTGCTGCTGCTGCTCTCACTGCTGAGCGCACTCTGGTTCGCCTTCTACTCCACCAAGCGGCTGATCGCCCCGATCCATCAGCTGGCAAAGGGGACCAAGTCAGTCGCTGCCGGTGTCTACAACAAACCGATTACCGACTCCACCCACGACGATCTCGGATTTCTGGTGCAGTCGTTCAACGACATGATGCTCAACCTCGACCATACCCACAAATTCCTGCAGGAGAGCCAGAGCTACATCGAGCACCAGAACACCCGCCTCGAGGGGATTCTCTCCCATCTCTCCTCCGGAGTACTGGTACTTGACCCGCAACGCCGTCTGGAACGTACCAACACCATGGCCTGCACCATCCTCGACAGCCGCATGAGCCCGATGCCGGGGGTACCGATCGGGGTGGTGGCTCAAGACTATCCAGTCATTTCCCCCCTGACCGACATGATCCGTGGCCATATCCAGCAGGGTGATCATGAGTGGAACGACTCCCTCACCATCACCACCTCCAGAGGGTTGCGCCACCTCTTTGTACGCGGCACCTCACTGCTGGAGCATGGAGAGCTGGAGGGGTACGTGGTGGTCTTTGATGACGTGACCGAGCTGGTCGCCGCACAGAAGAACGCCGCCTGGAGCGAGGTGGCGCGACGGCTGGCCCACGAGATCAAGAACCCGCTGACCCCGATCCAACTTTCCGCCGACCGCCTGCGCCACCGCTACCTCTCAAGGATGGATGAGGAGGAGGGCAAGGTGCTGGATCGCGCCACCCACACCATCATCCAGCAGGTCGACACCCTGAAGCGGATGGTGCAGGCCTTCTCCGACTACGCCCGCGCACCGAAGATGCAGCTGACACGGGTTGATCCGGTCACGCTGCTGGAGGAGGTGAGCGAACTCTATCAGGCACAACATCCTGGCCATATCACCCTGCAGATCGAGGGAGCGCTGCAGCCGATCGAGGCCGACAGTGACCGCCTGCGGCAGATTCTCAACAATTTGATCAAGAATGGGCTGGAGGCGTGCGGTGACCAGTGCGTGGCCGATGTGACGGTCAGCGCCCGAAACGAGGCTTCCACCCTGCAGATCAAAATCTGCGATAATGGCAGCGGAATTGATGAGTCACTGAGAGCACAGATTTTCGAACCCTATGCGACCACCAAACCGAAAGGGACGGGACTAGGATTGGCCATTGTGAAACGAATCGTTGAAGAGCATAACGGCGAGATCGAGCTGCTGGAGCCCGAAAAGGGGAGCTGTTTCCTGCTCCATCTTCCCATCCATCACCATGCCACCAACCCCAACCAGCTGGAGATGAGCCTGAGTGATAAGGAGGATGCCTCATGAAGCCCTACATTCTTGTAGTCGATGATGAGCCGGAGATCCGCAATACCGTCTGCGATATTCTGGAGGATGAGGGGTATGAGGTGGAGACCGCACAGGATGGCACCTCCGCCCGCAAGGCGCGACTGAAGCGCCGCCCCGACCTGATCCTGCTCGATATCTGGATGCCCGATATCGACGGCATCACCCTGCTCAAGGAGTGGTCGAGTGAAGAGGATGCCGAGTCGCTGCCGATCATCATGATGTCGGGCCACGGTACGGTGGAGACTGCGGTCGAAGCGACCCGTCTCGGGGCCTACGATTTTCTGGAGAAACCACTCTCTCTGGCGAAGCTGCTGCTGACCCTGAACAACGCCCTCAAGGCCTCTCGACTGAAGCAGGAGAATCTCTCCCTGCAACAGCAGAAGCCCGCCTCTTTCTCTGAACCCACCGGCAAGAGTGCACTGCTGGCCGAGATCAGGGCCAATGCCGAGCGTATCGCCCAGCACCCGATGCCGATCCTGATTCAGGGGGAATCCGGGGCCGGCAAGAAGCTCTTCGCCCGCTTTATCCACCAGCACAGTCCACAGAAGGATGGCCCCTTTATTGTGGTCTCCGCCGGTTCAGTCGCCTCGGAGAACACCAACACCGAACTCTTCGGCAGCGAGATCAATGGACAGATCCACTACGGACGGCTGGAGCAGGCCAACCAGGGGACACTGTTCCTGGAGGAGATCGGGGAGATGGCCCCCAGCACCCAGGCCCGGCTGATGGGGGCACTGGAGGCGGGCAGCTTCCTGCGCGTCGGCGGCACCGAACCGATCCAGCCCCGCTTCCGCATCATCACCTCAACCCAGAAAAGCCTCTCTGACGAGGTGGCTACGGGTAACTTCCGCGAGGATCTCTTCTTCCACCTCAACGGGGTGCCACTGCAGGTGCCTCCACTGCGCGAGCGGCCGGAGGATGTACTCGACCTGCTCAACTTCTACATCGACCACTTCAACCTGCAGCACGGCCTCCCCTACCGCAGCTTCTCGATGGCGGCCCTCAACCTGCTGCGCCAGTACCGCTGGCCCGGCAACGTGCTGGAGCTGAAGAATCTGGTGCAGCGGCTGCTGATCATGGGCAACGAGGGGGAGATCGATCAGGAGGAGGTCGCCCCAATGCTGTCGATGCAGACCCCACAGCAGGTCGGCAGCTCCAGCGGCGCTGCTGTCAGTGCCCCCTCCACCTTCAATCTGCCGCTGAAGGCGGCGCGTGAACGCTTCGAGTATGAGTATCTGATGCACCATCTGATCGACACCCAGGGCAATGTGACCCAGACCGCAGAGCGGGCCGGGGTGGAGCGTACCAACCTCTATCGCAAGCTGAAAGCATTGAACATCGATCCCAAGAACCTCCCTCAATAATCCTGCAATCCTCAGTTGACCGCTTGAAATTCTTCATCAAGACCATGAATCAAAAACAAGATCCTGCACTTTTCCGACTTCCTCAATGGATAAAGAACGCTACAGGCCAAATTGCACTTTCAGGCGCACGCATTACTGCGTTACAACTCCTTGCAATAGCAGGCTATTCCGCGTCGTTGTGCCTTGTTCTACGCACGCCTGAATGCACACTTCAGCCTGTCCAACTGAGGATCACAGGATCATGAACATCATTATCCTTGGAGCGGGCTCGGTCGGGGCCTCGGTTGCAGAGAATCTGGCGCTGGAGTCGAACGATGTCACCATGGTCGATATGAATGCGGAGCAGCTCCATGCGCTGCAGGATCGACTCGATATCCGCACCATCATCGGCCACGCCTCCCACCCCAATATCCTGGAGCAGGCCGGAGCCGCCGATGCACAGATGATGCTGGCGGTGACCGACAGTGACGAGGTCAACATTGTCGCCTGCCAGATCGCCTCCACCCTCTTCAACACCCCCAACAAGATCGCCCGTGTACGCGCCCCCGCCTATCTGGAGCGCAAGGAGCTGTTCCAGCACGACAACGCCCCGGTCGACCTCTTTATCAGCCCGGAGCAGGTGGTGACCGAATATATTCAGAAGCTGCTGCAGCGCCCCGGCTCGCTGCAGGTGCTCGACTTTGCCGATGGCAAGGTGCAGATGGTCACCGTGCGCGCCTACTATGGCGGACCGCTGGTGGGTCACGAGCTGCAGAGCATTCGTGAGCACATCCCTGATATCGACATGCGGGTGGTGGCAATCTTCCGCAAGGGGCGGCCGATCATTCCCAAGCGCGAGACCATCATCGAGGTGGATGATGAGGTTCACTTC
>CAYFOU010000142.1:0-7880 GCA_964344805.1 uncultured Piscirickettsiaceae bacterium
TTGGCCATTTCAGGTGGCCGGGCACCAGATGACAGTTCTATGTTCGGATTTGGGACGTTGTCTTTCTTTGACATGACAGTTTTCCTCTGATTTCAAAAATGGATCACTGCCACCATTGAGGCTAATCAATAAGTGGCAGACCGCACAGGATTAGCCTTACCGCCCTCAGAGGATAGCGGCGCGCCGGAGCGCTCCTATACGGCCCGCCATAACACGGGCACAAAAAAAGCGCTACATGGAGCGCTGGTGCGCTCTGAGGTACTTCGGGAGGCTAACCCCGGCTGCTGATTTTGCAGCAACACAGGGACTGTATCCCGTTCTCAGGCGCTTTGTCAAACTCATGCAGCCACCGGCAACGCCAGCCGCTCCAGCCAAGGGAGGCCGTCATTTCCGAACTGGATACGCCCCTTGGAGAAGCTGCGGTCCTTGTAGCGCTGGGTCATTTCCAGATCAGTATCGGGAATCAGTAGCGGATTAATTCCGAATTTCTTCTCCAGATACTCAGCATCCGCATCAATATTGGGACGGCAGATATTGAGCACCGTTGCATTGCCCATCAGACTCTTCGCGGTCTCTTGCCCACGCTGAACCACCCCGTAGATGTTGATACCGTACTTGAGGCCACGAGAGACCAGAATACCGGCATTGCCGGTCAACTTGCCGGAGTTGGTAGAACCCGCCAACTCCTCCAGAATGACGGTTGCAGGCTCCATACAGCCCCAGTTGAACATTGCCCCACAGAACAGGTCAAAATCCTTTCGAACGTCGGTAGGGAGATAAGCGATCCTCTGCGGCCCATTCTTGGCGGTAATCGCATCAAGCAACTGGCCCGGCCCCTCGACCATTTCCATACCCAGCACATGACCGAGGTTGGACATATATTCCCCCTCGACATCCCACACCCCCAACCGCTTATCATGCCGCGCCTGCGACAGAACAAACTGGGATTTACCAGAACGGCTGGCACCAATGGAGAAAACCAGCTTACCATCGGACCGAAGCGCATACTGTACTCCCTGCTGTACCGGCGTCTGCGCGGCTGTTGGTAACGCAATCACTTCACTCATGCCTCTACCTCCTCTGGCTGTACTGAGGCCGCCAGCATCGCCGCCCGATCCTTGCTCATGCCCTCTTCCGGCTCAATCAACTGCTCTGTGATTTTTGCCGGTTGTGACTCTTCGACCTTCACCACCTTGGCAGTTACCTCACCCTCCACGGCTTCGACCTGGTGGGACTCCGCCTCCACCTCTGCCAGCAGACGCGGCTGAACCACCCCCATCGTGACCCGGAACACCTCACACTCAACACAGGCGGCACCGTCGCCACCGTTACCAGTCGGCACCCACTGGAGCCAGTTGAGCGGAATGTACTTTGCCAGCAGCTCGCCCCACACCTTGCCAAGATCAACAGATTCCTCATCCTTTACTTCCCAATGAGGCAAGAACCAGCCGAAACCGAACTGAAAGCCATAACGCAGCAGCTCCCCCAGCCCTTTACCGGCCTGCCCCTCAGTGACCGCAAGGACTGGAGCCGGTGCAGCGGCTACTGCTGGTGCGCCTGCTGCTGGCCCAGCGGTCTCAAGCTGGATTCCTGCATCCTTTGCGATGGCGTCAAGGCGTCGGTTGATGTTCTCCGGCCTGACATCGACCCGGTTGGTTCCGGTTTGCTCTGGTTGCTGCTGCTCTTCTGTCTGCTGTTCTTCTTGTGCTTGATCCACGCGGTTGCTCCGATTGCTGCGATACCCAGCCCCAACAGGGGCAGTAGTGATTTACCTTGATGAGATGAAGGCACCGCCACTGCTGGCGGTTCCTGCTGCTGTTGTGCCTCTGGTGGCTGCTCTACAGCCGGTGCCGGTTTAGCCCTGACCGGCTTTGGCGGACCAAAGAGCACCACCCCTTTATCCGCCATCGTCTCTTTGGGCGCTACAGGCTCCTCTACCGGCTCCGGGGCTGGTTGCATCTCCTTCACTGGCTCCGGCTGCTCTACCGGCTCTGCGGCCTGTTCTGGCTCCTCTGGTGCTGGTTTGTCCAACTTCTCCAGATATTCCGCCAACTGCGTCCGCCCACCTTTCGTTTTTCCCCACACCTCACCGCAATTTGAACAGTAGATATACTGTCTCCCGCGCTTATCCTTGCGCAGATCCGCCTCTGTCTTGCAGAGCGGACAAGGTACACGCCTGATCGTTTCGTTAGGCACCGGCCACCCCCCTTGTAATAATCCAGCCCAGACCCAGCAGGAGGCCGGTCATCATGCCACCAGCAGCACCCGCCACCATTGCCGCTGTCCGTATCTCACGCTTGACCATACGCACACCACCGCGCCACATCTCACCCAGTGACTCCCCCAGCTCTTCAGGCATAGTCCATACCCTCCCATTCTTCGACCTCACCACAACCCATCAGAGCCAGCTCATCGGCCATCTCCTCAATCTGGTTGAGCAGCCCCATACAGGCCGCGAGCAGGTAATCCTCTTTCTCTGGCCCACTCTCCATTCGAGCGGCCTCCTCGAGATCCTCCCGAAATTTATCTGTACACCCTGTTTCCATGATTTTTGTCTCTCCTATGCCGGAATTTGGTATGAATCCGGGGGTGGAGCCTCCAGCATATGCGCCGGAACCTCTGGAATCGGGATCTCAGCATCATCCACCCCCGTACAGTTATTGATACAAGTCCAAGGCGCGATTTCATCGCGCGGATCAACGACCTCCCATTGATGCACCTTAGTGAACACAAAGGCGGTTCCGCTCTGTATTCCCATCGTCACCGTTAACTCATCACCATAGCTCCCCACCTCCCCTTCCACCTTCAACAGCGTTATGGGCTGCTCTTTACGCATAGCGAATACACCACCCTGTATATCGGTGTAGGTGGCGTAGTCACTGCTATGAGCGGCTATAGCAGCCTGCTTGATAGCCTCATCCTTACACTCCTCTATCTGCTGCTCTGTCATCTTCCGCAACATGCGCCAGACCGTAACGGGAGCACCGCCCAACTGTTGCCACTGTCGGATACCATGAGTGCTAGCCCACGCCTCTACCAGTTGTGCCCCACGCTCTCCGCTGGTCCCAGCTTCATAATCACCTGTACGACCCATCACATCCGGGGTATCCAAGTTCTCCCCGGTCATGTTCTTGGAGATATATTTGATCAGGTAGCCCACCGCACTCCCCTTCTGGCGGTCAATGTACTCATAGTGGAAACGGGGGCCGGGGTTGAACTTGCCGTCCTTTACCAGCTCTTCCCGATCTTCAGCACATGCATGCTCCCGCATGATGCGGATGGCTTTGTCGGCTCTCTTCATATCCTCGAAGAAGAGCAGAATGTGGAAGTGTGGCGTTCCGTCGTGGTGTGGCTCTGCGACCCGGAAGCCGTAAACGCGGATTCCTGACCTCCCCATCTTGGCACGGATACGGGCGAATACAGTTGTTAGGTAGGTGCGGGCATCTCGCGCAGTATGGCCCAAGAACTTTTTGTTGATCACGCATTTGTCAGCCTCCTTGATATATCTTGCTGGGTGGTACTTGGATGGTGCGGTGATCGTGAAGAAGAAACCGGGATGAGAGTCGCGCTCCGCAATCTCATCAAACGCTTTCATCCGTACCACCATTTCACTGAATCGAACAAAGGGGTTGGCATTGCTGCTCTTGGCAACATCCAACATAGACAGCTCTTCCCCAAGCTCATTACGAATAATGGTGTTTGCCATCATCACCATGTTTTCATTGATCTGTTGCCGCCTACGCTTGAAGGTATCACCGCCAACATAGGGGGTAGCCTTCTTGTGGGTATTGAATGCGGCACGGCTGAACTCTTCCATCGCTCTGCCATGCTCCTTGCGTAGACGCTTTCGCCACCAGCGAGGATCTACCATGCGTAGCACCGCACTGGATGGGGTGAATCGGTCCAGTTCTGGCGGCTCCACCCCCAACGCCTCACACTTCCCCGCCATGAGGATATAGGCCATATCCAGACCACCAACGGGCTGCGCATCCAGACGCTTACCCGGATCAACCTTGTACTCTGCCGCCATCCTACGGAACTGTTCAGACCTACCTTGCGCCAGTGCCTTCAGCTCTTCCTCATCTTTCGCAAGCTGAAAACTGAACTTCTTGACCCGCTGCAACAGACCAGCCACCCAATGATTCAGGTGGTAGACCTCTTTGAAGAAGTTGGTTGAAAATTTACCGTCCCCACTCTCTCGCAGTGCATCACGGTAACGGTCCCGGTACTGCTTGCGTACGCTGGCCTTCTGAATATCAGGAAAACGGGCAATACATCTATCAAGATGATCCCCGTTTCTGCTGTGGAAGATATGGGCCGACTTCTGCGGAGTCATGGCCCCGGTTGATGCAATCATACTGCTTGCAGGTGCCGCTCTGGTCGATCAATCATCGACTCATGAATATGGATAGCCCCGCCCACAGGAGTAGACAAACGATGCTCAAGGCAGACCACCTCCCAGCCAGCCAGCTTGTAACTCTTTGCGAATTTCACCGCCTGCTCCGCCGTCTCCCACGACTTGGCCCGGTGAATATCGCCCACCACACCTAATTCATCAGCGATGAACTGAGCACGATAGCTTTCCCCTTTGCGCCGGGTGAGGGTGTAACGCCCTGTAACCATTTCCATCACCCCTTGCATTCAAACCGACCAACCGTAAGCCAGCGCCACCACGCACCCACCACAGGACGAACAACAAAGTAATACGCAACCAGCAGGACACCGCCAACAGGAAGGAGCATCAGGACAGCAACACCCAACTGCCCAACCTGCCCCATCAAATCAACAGGTGCCCGCCACCAGAGATAGAACACCATCCCACACATGATCGAAATACCCAACCGATGAAACAACCCCCGAAGACCATCAACAGCCTGACACACCTCCCGCAAAACCATCTCGCAATCCTCGATACGCTTCAGGTTATATTCCAGCCGGTCACAGCCCGAGCAATCCCTGCTCACACCATCACCCCGATCATCAGCGCATAAAGAACAAAAAAGACCGACGCCAAACCAACAGCGCCAGCCAAGGCCACGCCCACCTCTCTCAACAAAGATGGCTTATGTACGTGGTTGGTTAAATCGGCTGGGAGGGTGTAGTTCACAATTTCTCCTCAATCATGTCCGCTATATCCGCTGCACATGCAACTACCCACTCCACATCAATCTCTGACCCCGGAGCAATCTTTGCTGTAACGATTCGCCCAATCAGCTCCCGACGCTGCTTCTTGCGCTCTTCCTCAAAGAACCCCTCCAACTCCAGCAACACCTGAAACAGGGACTGCTGGAGATCAGGCATCTCTTCCACTTTTAAGCGCTCCCGCTCCTCCTTGCGCTGAATCCAGCCAGCAACATCCGCCACAGCGTGGAGCAGCACCTGCTCATGGCAGCGCCCCACCATGACCTGATGCAGAAGCTCAAACACCTGATTCACCTCAAGCCAGCTCACATCCTCATCTTGCTCCCCACCAAACACCACCAACATCTCTTGCTGCTCTCGTAAACTACTTGCAGGCTCCAGCCCTTTAGCCACCCGGTGCATCACATCCGCCAACTCAATCAACTGCTCTTTTTCCATCACTCTCTGCCTCTCCTTACGCAACCGCACGTGCCCGACCAATAATGTTGGCCTGATCCAACAAAATGGATTCACACTCGATCAACTCAGTATTGAAAAACCCCCGATGCTCACCGCTGGCGCTGGCACAGTAGCGACCAGCCACCCGGACAGCCTCCCGCGTCTGTCTGACTGCATGACGGAGGAAATCAACCGGGACGTTATTACCCACCCCTACACCACTTACTCCGATATTGATTACCTTCATGCCGCACCCCCCGCCCCATCCAGCTCACCAGAGACCACCTGACGCCGCAGCTCGATCATGTCGATAACCTTGTGTCGCCCGATCTGAAGAGTCGGGATGTAGCGTTTATCAATCCACCCATCAAGCACACGATCCTTACCGCCGACAGCGCCGACCAGCTCCTTGAATCGCCCCTTGCTCATGAAGGGAACAGTGGCCCCATCCTCTGACTTGGCTACCTGCACCAGCGCCATGACATCAGGGGCCGCATCTGCCAGCTCTGCCGCCTTAATCACTGCCTGCTGGATCAGGCTTTGCAGCTCGTTGTACTCATTGATGTAGTTTCTGATCTGACTCATCGAACCACCCTTCTCCAATATTTCAATTTGTTACTGTTGCCGTGTGTTAATCTCGGCGGATTTCTGCCGCTAACTGTGTAGCGGTGTGGCCTCATGCGCTAAACCATGACACTTGTCATGACTGAGACGGAAGATACGCATGACATTCGTCATGGTCAAGAGCATTTTTTTATGGATTTTTCAGAAAAGATAAAAGAGATCAGGAAAACAGAGGGTTACACGCAAAAAAAATTTGCAGAGTTGATAGACGTTTCTGAAGACAGCATCAGAAATTACGAAAACAACCGACGAATCCCTACAGGCGATGTATTAAAAAACATCTGTCAGCAATTCCCCGAATACGCCCTATGGCTGATGACCGATCAGGTGCAACCTGAAGCGGGAAATATCAGCCCAGCCATTCGGCGAGATGAGAAAGAATCGGGTACAGGCACAAACGGCTAAACGAATTTTGGAGAGATGGAAAAAATAGCCCGATTGCAGAGCAATTTTTCCCGTGTGCTATACTGAAAACATGGATCAGAACCTACCAACAGAGACCCACGCCACAAAAGACGAAAACACAACGTTGATTGGTGTTATTGGCGGCGGTGTTTTTGGTAGCGCACTGGCTACCAGCGTAATAGCCGGTGTGGTTATTGGTGGCATTATCGGCGCCATTCTGGTCAATCTCCCCGAAAACAAGTGATCAAATCATCGGGCGCGTGGTTTGGGCTGGTCACCGGATGTAGCTCCATAGAACACAAAAATAGAAAAAGCTGATACAGATCTCTCTATATCAGCTTTTCAAATCGAAACAACCAGCCTCAGCCAGCCATTCAGCTCACTCTAGGTATGACAAAACCAGCCCCTGTCAGAGGCTCGTTAATCATGGCAGCAGCAGTAAATACAGCGTACAAGCCATTTTTGCCCACTCCAAACTCATCCTCGAACTTGTCATTCTTTGCCAGTTCATAAAGGTGAAGCAAAAAATCTTCTGCCAATCGATTACTATACTTTTCTTTCTGAAGCATTCTATTCATGATACGAATCGCAGCAAGAACAGCGACCTTTTCACTATCATCCGCATGTTCAGCAAGATAGAAACCATACCAAGACATGATCTTATACGGATCAACACAGCTCTGTCTCATCTTGAAATGGTTAAGAAACTTGTAATGATGCTCCATCGCTGATCTCTTTGCGCTATCAAGCGTCTTTCCAGCGATACCAACATACTTTTCTTTACTCAAAAAAGCTTTATCAACAAGCCGCATCAGGCCATAGGCGGCCCTAATGTCCGCCTCACTCAAACTGTTCATCTATGAACCTATGTTTAGTGCCGACATTGCCTGATCAATTTCAGACGAAACAATATTGGCTTCACTCTCCAATGTTTCAGGATCTGACATAGACAACAAATACTCCCGAACTTCATCAGACATACCATTAGAAAACACGCTAGTGGCGTCATCTCGCGTAGCATTAGCCTCAATGCCACGCACAATAGCAATGAACTCTGATTCAGTCATATTTTCTCTCGTCTCGTCCCAGTCTCGTCTCAGCCCTCCATCAAGAGGGCATCACAGTACCTATAGTGTCAAACAATCAGTACCGATCATGCATTTTATATAATCTAAAACACCCCTGCACAACAAAAAGTTGTATTTTCTCTGCCTTCAAGAGCTGTTATCGGCCAACTTGAATAAAATTCGACACAAATCCCCCCTTTACGA
>CAYFOU010000143.1:0-7829 GCA_964344805.1 uncultured Piscirickettsiaceae bacterium
CCTGCGTTCGTCCGCCTTGCAGCTCACCCTATTCAGACTTGCTGAGACGGTCAAACCAATGTTGTTCGAGTACTAGTAAGTAAGCCACCGATGATACTGAAACCATCCCACCCAGATCAACATAATAAATGTTACGAAATGTAACGCCTATTTGATCAAAATCAATTGATTGTAATCCGCTCAAGCTCATTGACCAGCGCCTCCACCTGCTCTCTCGCCCGCTCCCGATTCTCCATATGGAGAGCGTCACAGACCCCCTTGCCAAAATCGGTGAGACGGTGAAAACCATAACTCCCACCACACCCTTTCAAGGTGTGGGCGGTGGTCTGAATCTGCTCCCAGTTCTCCTGATTGAGCGCCTCCACCAGCTCCTGCAGCAGAATCCCCATACGCTCGATAAAGTGGTCAAGCAGTTGATCATCGATCAGCGGCGTATTGCCACTGGCCTGCTTCAGCCGCTCAATCTCCCCCTTGCTCATCGGCTGCAGGTACTGGTTGAGGACCCGGTTCAGCTCCTGGCGCACAATCGGTTTGGAGAGGAAGCCATCGCATCCCGCCTCGGAGAACTGCTCACGATGGTGCTTCATCGCATTGGCGGTAAGGGCAATGATCGGCCTACGATAGAAGAGGTCACGCAGGCTCCTGGTCGCGGTAATGCCATCCATCACCGGCATCTGCATATCCATCAGGATCAGGTCGTACCCCTTCTGCAGCGCCATCTCCAGCCCCTCCTGCCCATGGTTGGCAATCTCCACCTCAATCCCCATCGCCTCCAGCATACGCTGCCCCAGCATCTGCAGCTCAATCGCATCCTCTACCAGCAACACCCGTCCATGGAAGTAGGCAGTATTGCTGATGCGCTGACGCTGCTGTGGCGGCAGCGCCTCCAGCTCACTCTGCCGATAGGGGAGGCGCAGCAGGAAACGGGAACCAACCCCCTCCTCACTCTCCACATTGATTGATCCCCCCATCAGTTCCGCCAGTGTCCAGGAGATATGGAGCCCCAGCCCACTCCCCCCAAAGCGACGAGAGATTGAACTGTCGGCCTGCTCAAAGGGCTGGAACAGGCGATCCAGCACCTCTGAACTCATCCCGATCCCCTGATCAATCACATCGAAGTGGATCCATCTCTCCCCGATCCACACCCTCAGGGTCACCTCTCCCTCCTCGGTAAACTTCACTGCATTGCTGAGCAGGTTGATCAGTATCTGGCCGGTGCGCTTGACATCCCCCACCACCTGATGGGTCAACCCCTCCGGGGCCTCGACCCGAAAGTCGAGCCCACTAACGAGTGTACGTACGGTGAAGATATCCGCCACCTCACGGATCATGGTATTGAGATCATAATCAATCTCATCGATTTCAAACTTGCCGGCACTGATCTTGGAGAGGTCGAGGATATCGTTGACCAGTGCCAGCTGGGTACGCCCCGCCACCTCAATCACACGCAACATATCGTGCTGACCATCACTGAGTTGCTCCCACAGCTCATCCATCAACATCTCGCTGTTGCCGATAATCGCCGCCAACGGGGTACGCAACTCATGGCTCATCGAAGCGAGAAAGTCATCCTTCGCCTTGTTGGCCTGAATCGCACTCTCGGCCCGGATCACATTACGCAGATCCCGCACCACCAGCACCACCCCGTTAAAGCGGCGCTTACCCTCCATCTCCCGATAGAGTGGCGAACCAGAGACATTGACCGGCACCACCTCACCACTCTTGTGGCGCAGCTCCCAATCAGCATTGATCTCCTCCTCATCCTGCTCATCGACAAACAGACTACCGAGTGGCGAAAACCTGAAGACCTCCAGCTTTTGCACCTCACAGGGATCATGCAGCAGCACAATCACCCGCTGCAGCCCATCGACATGGATCGGGATCAGCGCAATTTCCACCCGGCGAATGGTCTGGTCGGCCTGATAGAGCGGCAGCACCCGGGCACCCCCCATCTTTCTCGGCACTGGCTTCTCCATAAAGGCGGCCATCATCCGTCCATGTCTGCGCCGTACCTCCGGCGGCATCAGCAGATCAATGGAGTTGCCCACCATCTGGTCGATATGCCAGCCACTCAGCTCCTCCATCGCATGGTTGCACTGAAGAATCCTCCCTTGACCATCAACCACCAGCAGCGCCAGCATTGAGGCTTCGATCTTGCGCGCCAGCGACTCCTCCTGGAACTGGAAGTTCTTCTGCAATTCAATCGTAGAGAGGGAGAGGTTATCGATCTGCTTCCTGCCATCGGAGGCGATAAACAGTTCACCCAGAGGTCGTCCTGCCACCTCCATCTCATTGCGCCCCAGCAACTGCTCCATCCTCGGGTTGATCTCGGCAATATTACCGAGGCGGTCGACCACAACCACCCCTTCACGCATCGACTCAACAATCAGCTCGGTATGCTCCTTCTCCAGTGCCAGCGAGACGGTCAGCTGCTCCCGGTACGCCTCCAGTTCCTGCTTCGCCTGTACCAGTTCACGAAACTGGCTCCAGCTCTCGGCCAGCGAGATAGTGAGCTGGAGGAACTCATTGTGCTCCAGCGGCTTGGCGAGAAAGTCGAAGCTGATACCGATACGACTGCGGATATCGGTCAGGCTGTAGTCCATATGGGCGGTGATGAAGATGATCTTCACCTTCTGGTCCACCTCACGAATCCTCTCTGCGGTATGGAGCCCATCCCAGCCATTGGGCATACGCATATCAAGGCAGATCACTGCATAAGGATCCTTGGTGGTGATCGCCTCCACCACCCGCTGAAAACCGGCCTCACCGCTGATCTCGGTATCGAGGTCAAAATGGGGAATGATCACCTCTGCCGAGGTGCCCATCAGGGTACCCAGCGAGGTGAGCCCCTGATCAATTTCCTGATTCGATTGCTGATGGAGAATTTCACGATAGAAGTCGAGCACCGTCGGATCATCATCGACGGCCAGAATGCGCCAGCGCTGCCTTCTCTTCTCAACCATGCATCAGTTACTCCTGATTTTGATTGCAGGACCTCCCAAACACATCTCCCCTCTCTTTCGGCCAGAGTGCCAGAAACCTAATCCTCCAGTGAGAGCTCGACCACATCATCCTCCCCCCTTATCATTCGCATATCCCTCGCAATTTCCATCGAAACAGACAGATATTTCGACAGAGTTATTCCTGAGCACCCTAAATATGCTACACCATCTCTACATACGCAACTTTGTACTGGTCACCGAACATGAAATTGATTTCCATCAAGGAATGACCGTGCTATCGGGTGAAACCGGTGCCGGCAAATCAATCATCTTCGATGCATTGGGGCTGGCCATCGGTAAACGGGCCGAGAGCCGTTTTATCCGTCAGGGGTGCGACCAGGCCGAGATTGTCGCCACCTTCACTCAGCTGACCCCGGAAATCACATTGTGGATGGAGCAGCAGTCGATGGCGTGCGAGGAGGATAGCGTGATCCTGCGACGGGTGATCCGCAATGACGGGCGCTCCCGTGCCTATATCAACGGCACCCCTACCACCACTCAGGCGCTGCGGGAGCTATCGATGATGCTGATCGATATTCAGGGACAACATGCACATCAACGACTGTTGCAGAGAGAGGAGCAGAGAGTACTGCTCGACTACTATGGAAACTACGGTGAGGCACTGCAGGAGATGGAGAAACAGTTTCACCATTGGGAACAGCTGAGGCAGCAACAGCAGAGATTGCTACAAAATGAGGCGGAGCGACAGGACCGTATCGCCCTGCTGGAGTTCCAGCTACAGGAGTTCGAGACACTGGGGCTGAGTGAAGGCGAGGTTCCACAGCTGGAGGAGGAGCAGAACCACCTTGCCAATGGCGAGCAACTGCTGATCCTGAGTCAGCAAGTCCATCAGCAGCTGGATGGAGAGGATGGCGACCGTAGCGCACTGCAACAGCTTCATCGTGCCCTTGCTGATCTGGAACGATTGGAGCAGTTGGACGAGACTATTCAGCCCCTGCGTGAACGGCTACAGGAGGCAACTCTGCAGGCCAGTGAGGTGGCCTCTGAGATCCAGCACCACTGTGACCGCTATACTCTCGATCCAGAGCGGCTGCAGTGGCTCAACCAGCGCCTCTCCACCCTCTCGGATCTGGCACGCAAGCATCATTGTGAACCGGAGGCGCTATTTGCACGGGAACAGAGCCTGCAGCAACAGCTTCAGGAGCTGCTCTCTTCGGCTGAAGCGCTGGAGGGGTTGGAGCAGACCATCGAGCAAACCTACACCAAGTGCATGACCTGTGCACAGAGCCTACACCAGCAACGCACCCAGGCAGCTCAGCAACTGGAACAGGAGGTGAGCCAGGAGATCCATGCGCTGGGGATGGAACAGAGCCGGTTCCACATCAATATCACCTCACTGCCAGAGGGGCAGCTTCGCAACAGCGGCATTGATGAGATCACCTTTGAGGTGGAGACCAACAGCGGCAGTGGCTTTCATCCATTGGCGAAGATCGCCTCCGGCGGAGAGCTCTCTCGCATCAGCCTGGCCATTCAACTTGCCTCCGCCAATCGAGGGCAAACCCCCACCCTGATCTTTGATGAGGTCGACAGTGGCGTTGGCGGTGGCACTGCAGAGCGCATCGGGCAGAAGTTGCGTCAGCTCGGTAAGGCAACCCAAATCCTCTGTGTAACCCATCTGCCGCAAGTCGCCTCACAGGGGCACCATCATCTGAAGATTGAGAAACAGGGCAGTAAAGAGACCAAGAGCCATATCTCACTGCTCTCCGGCGAGGGGCGCATTAAAGAGATCGCCCGGATGCTGGGTGGCGTGGAGATTACCGAACAGACGCTGGCCCATGCACGGGAGATGGTGCAGTCTGCCCAATGACTGGTATCATTGACCCTATTCAAAGAACCGAGTGTGACCATGAGCAAAAGAGATCTCCCCCTGTTCCTTCTCCTCCCGCTGGCCCTCTCCGGCTGTGGCTCCATGGGAGAGAAGATACCAGACATCTCACTGCCTGAGGTATCAATGCCCGATCTCTCCATGCCGGAACTTTCGATGCCCTCGATGCCTGGCATCTACCGTGCCGACATTCATCAGGGGAATATCATTGAGCAGGAGATGATTGATCGGCTGAAGCCGGGAATGAATAAGCGTCAGGTACGCCACATCATGGGTACACCACTCTTGGTCGATACCTTCCATCAGGAGCGCTGGGACTACTATTACAGCCTGAAACAGGGGGGAGATGTGCAGGAGAGCAAGCGGGTCTCCCTCTTCTTCGAGGGGGAGAAGCTGGTACGGCTGGAGGGGGATCTGATTCCACAGCCTCAGGCAACCAGCCAACAGTAGCTATTTAAGCCTCTCCGCCACCCTTCTTCATCTTCTTTCCTGCAGCAGCGCGTTTTTTACGCACCTCCTTGGGATCGGCAATCAGAGGACGGTAAATCTCGACCCGGTCACCCGGCAACAGCACTCGATCCTTCTTGGCCACCTTGCCGAAGATCCCCATCTTCCCCTTCTCCAGATCGATCTCGGGAAAACGTCCAACAATGCCGGACTGCTCCACCGCCTGCTGCAAGGTGGTCCCTTCCGCCACCTCCAGCTCCATGATCACCTGCTCATCGGGGCGGGCATAGGCCACCTCAACCACGATCTGCTTATCCATTGCCATTGCCGTACACCTCCTGTGCCCGTTTGACGAATGCATCTACCATCGATGCGGTAATTTGACTGAAGAGCGGCCCTACCGCCATCGCCACTACACGGTTGGAGAATTCAAACTCCACCTGCAGCGAAACCTTGCACGCAGCCTCATTCAACTTCTGAAAGCCCCAGCGCCCCTTCAATTGCTTGAACGGCCCCTTGACCAGCGACATATCAATCGACTCTCCAGCCACCAGACGATTGCGAGTGGCAAAGGATTGTTTCACCCCCTTGAAGGCGATATCAACCTCACCGACATTCTCACTCTCTCCCTCCTCCAGAAAGCGGCTACCGCCACACCACGGGAGAAAGTTCTGATACCCCGGCACATCACTGGCCAGTGCATACATCTGTTCACTGGAGTAAGGCACCAGTGCGCTCTTTTCAACCTTGCTCATCAAATCCGGCCAATTTGTCACCAATCGGGGAATTGTGACGGATCAGCAGACGATTCTCAATCTGGACCGTTATAATAAGCCAATGGGAAAGCAGAAGAAAAAGAAGCAGGCTCACAGCAACACCATCGCCCTCAACAAGACGGCACGTCACGACTACTTCATCGAAGAGAACTACGAGGCGGGTATCGCACTGGAGGGGTGGGAGGTGAAGAGCCTGCGTGATGGACGGGTACAACTGAAAGAGAGCTACGTACTGATCAAGGATGGCGAGGCCTACCTGTTTGGTGCTCACATCTCTCCCCTGCCCACTGCATCAACCCATATCCATCCCGACCCACTGCGTAGCCGCAAACTACTAATGCACAGAAGGGAATTGGATCGACTGATCGGACTGGTCGACCGCAAGGGCTACACCCTAGTTCCGCTGGCCCTCTACTGGAGCCGAGGACGTGCAAAACTGGATATTGGGCTCGCCAAGGGCAAACAGGCTCACGACAAACGGGCCACCATCAAGGATCGAGACTGGAAGCGGGAGCAGGGGCGGATTTTGAAGAAGGGGTAAACTGTTTCTCGGCAGTAAAACCCTATCCCCCCCAGAGCTCCCCTTCAAACACCTAGAGCTAACCCTCAAACACCCAGAGATTCACCGGATGGCAGCGGCAAATAACCGGTTACACAGCCCAATTACCGCGAAACCAGCAGATCAAAAACCATTCGCGCTTTTTGAGGATCCGAGAGCAGCTGCATCATCTGGTTTTGATGCGCATCACTGCTCTCCAACACGGCATCATCTACTGCCTTACCGAAATCACCCAACAGGCCTGTAACTGGCTGATGATCTCATTGCTGAAAGGCGATTTCGTTTGCCTTGCTCAAGACCCCATCTACCTATTCAAGCATCTCCAAAAGCACGGAGTGCCAAACGCTATTATCGACAGCGCCCATTTTCCCCTTTAAACGGACTTTATCTACACTGCGAATCTGATCCAACAGGATGCGGGCTTGCTTGCCATTAAAGTGAGTCACCGGGCGACATCCCAACGGCTGCCCTTTACTGGTAATTGGAGCAACCAGCACTCTCGGAAGAACATTGTTCATATCATCTGGCGAGATGATCAGACATGGTCGAGTTTTACGAATTTCACTTCCACGAGTCGGGTCAAGCTCAACCCAGTAAACCTCTCCCCGTTTTACCATTCCCACTCATCCTCTTCAGAATCAAGCGCAACAAAACCATCCCATACCTCTTCATCCTGCTCCGCCTGATAGCCCTCAAACCACCCTTGTCTGGGCTGCTCTTTCACAGGAGAGATGATGATCTCATGTTCTCTCATTGTCATTTCAACCTCACCGTCCAACCCGGTTTCAGAGAGAAAAGAGGCAGGAATGATGACCCCTTTTGAGTTTCCAATAGATCGAATTGCAGCCTTCATAATCAACTCCCAAAAATGTTATAACATAATTATAACATCAATACCTGAGACTACAACTCTATTCAAATAGTTACCCGCCACATCGTAGGATGGCAAGGCTTATCTGTTTGGTGCCCACATAACACCTCTAGCTACTGCTTCCACCCATATCCATTTGCATCATGCAATCCTCATCCTCCCCTATCAAGTCAGAATCTGGCTGCTGACTTCGATCAGATAGTAACAAGAAAGAGCTAAATCTGTTACACCAACGGAACTTTATGCCGTTACAATAGTCTACTTATCAACTTCGGGGGCGACCTGGCTTCGACGTGGGTTACAAAACCTGAGGTGCATGCCGAGGATG
>CAYFOU010000144.1:0-7822 GCA_964344805.1 uncultured Piscirickettsiaceae bacterium
AACAAGATGAACAATATCATCCGCGGTGCTGCAGAAGGAGAGTTCTAACCCTCCCCCCTCTTTATCTTCAGTGATACGGAAATGGCCTCGCTGTGTTGTACAGCGAGGCCATTTTTTTGGATTGAGGCAGGGCTCCACCCTCCTCTCCACATTACAAAGCCCCGCCTTTTGCAAGAACGGGGCTTCAGATTCAGAATACGTACAGCCGACGCTGTACTAAGGAACCCCTGAATAAGTCATGTACAAATGCCTAACGCCCATAGCACCCAATATCTTTGTTGAAAATCTTGCTAATAGCTGGCTATTAGCTGCGATCTTCGCCTTGATCTTGGATGCTATGGACGTAATCCAAATTGCCCAGACTTGTTCAGAGGTTCCCTAACCTTGATTGACTAGAAAGGGGTGAAGCGAGAAAACATGCCGCGTGGTGACATGCCACGGTTGATGGAGCCCATCTCACGAGTCATATGGAAGGTGCTGTTGGCCATGTATTGGGTCGACTGATCGAGATTGCTCATGCTGGTCATCATCGGCTCCAGCGTCTTGGTGTAGCTGGTGATCTGCTGCATGCTACCACGCATATCTTCCATCGAGACGGTGATCGCCTCCATGTTGCCATCAATGGCGTTGAGATTGCGAGTCATCACCTGAACGTTATTGGACATGTTCTCGATGCCATCCACCATGCTGGCCATATGCTGCCCCATATAGGGGTCAATACTGGTGGACATCACCTGAATATTACGTGCGATATGCGACATGTCCTGGGTCAGGTGGTAAATCATGTAGAAGCCATATATGGAGAGCACGCAGAAGGCGAACAGTGCCGGATAGACCACCATCTCCCAGCGCCGTGCACTCTTCTCGAAGCAGCTGGCAAAGCGCTCCAGTGGCTGTCCATTCACAGTAGCTCCATCTGCTGGAAGGGGGGAGCTGGTTGCAGCATCAACCTCTGTTGCTGCATCGGTTGCTTTATTCTCTGACATCAAAATTACCCTGAGCTAATAATAGAGAGCGCAATGTAACACGTTTTTTTTAAAAGAAAAAATAGGTAAAGTCTAAAATTAGAATCTTCTAACGTACTGTCTGCACAGAGACTTTCTCTTCCAGTTGGGCGGCCAACGCGGGATCAATTGAACGGATCATCTGTGTGATCCTCTGCGCCTCCTCCAGGCGCCCCATCTCACTCAATACGACTGCTGCACGTCCAAAGGCGCGCAGTGCACGCACCCAATCCTTTTTCGCATAATAGATGTTCCCCAGTTCACCCCATGCATCGGGGTTGCGAGGCTCCTCCTGCAACAGTGAACGGTAACTCTCAACTGCGGCCTCATAATCCCCCTCCCAGAAGGCCTGTCGTCCACGATTCCAGAGCCACTCGGTCCCGGATGCATCCACCGAGCCCTCAATATCCCACACATCGTACAGCGACTGCTCTGGTGAGTTGGCCAGTGGATTAAACTGCTTGGCCAGATTTTCGATCGGCTTGCTAAGGTTGGCAATCTGCTCTGTCAGTACCGGAAGCTGATCCACCAGTACTTCGGAAACCTTGCGCTGCTGCTCAATCAGTTCGGTGAGCTGCTGCTCTGCAACCGGGGCCTCTTCAGCAGGTTCCACCTTGGGCATCTGCTGCGGCGTGACTCGTGCGGGAGGGACAGGCGCTGGCTCGGCCTCAACCACAACCTCTGCTGCCGGCTCTGACATGGGCTCTGGTGCCACATCTACCTGTTGCCTGTCAGCGGACTCCAGCCCGATCACCTCGGCCAGATCCCGGGGCTTGTAGGTGGGCTCAGGTTCCACAACCGGTTTGGGTGCTTCCTCAACCTGAACCACCGAATTCACCGGATTCTCTACCGCAGGCGGTGGCGGTTCTGCCACTATTGGCTTTGGAGCGGGTTCAGGCACACGAATCGGCTCCAGACGGGAGAGTGGCTCAGCAGGCAGATCCTCATCATGCTGATTTTCAACCGCTGTACCAGAGTATTCCGCCCACATTATCTGGAGCTGCTCTCTCTCCAGATAGGCAATCACCCCCAGCCCGACAACCACGCCGGGAAGGATGGAGGCCAACATTCTGAACAGCACTTTCATAAATTGCTTTCCGCCTGAAGATGGAGTAGAAAAGAAGAGATCAATTATACACAACAACTACAAAACAAAATCTTATCTCCCTCTGTCACACCCCATAAAAATTTGATCGGCAAATTGGGAACCCATTACCCATACTCCTTTTGGGTTAAAGTAAAATCCAATCAGACCGATATGGTACTGTTAGAAACATTGATACCATCCTGAAGGCCGCACAGGCCATTAGACTGCTCTGGGAGGAGGGGTCCAATCGGGGACAATAGCCGGATAGATCGGAGATGAGCAAAACACAATTCATTACCACGGAGCAGCGCAGGGCACAGCGTAATGTGATCGCTGTGCCGGTGATTATTGTGGATGAAAAGGGCAACGAGTGGATCACCAAAACGGTGGATATCAGCAAGGTGGGGATCTCCTTTGTCGCCCCGGAGGGCTTTCTCGCCTTCGGCAGCAGCCTGCTACAGGTGAAGATCCTCAACCCGGTCAGTGACGATATCTGCATGGCGGGACTGGTCGAGGTGCGGGGGCGTCGAATCGTCGGTAGTAATCATATCTATGGGGTGGAGATCATCCGCCTCTATACCAGTGACAATGTATTTCACGACATCTCTACCACCGGATGGAGCCCAACCTTTGATCGCCCCCCCTCCAGTCAGACCCAGAACACTCCTCCAGCGAAGAAAAATCCGGCAAAGAGAGTAAAACGGAGAAAGGCGGGGCGCACCTCTGCGGCAAAGGCCTCTTATGCTGAAGAGGAGCAGGGTTCAAAGATTCGCAACATGATTCTCAGCCAGGTGGAGATGTCCCTGTTCGATATCAAGGGGGCCACCAAGGAGATTGCACAGGGCGACCAGGAGCTCGCCCAGCAGCTCTACCACCAGATCAGTCAACGGCTGGAGGGGATCAAGGATCTGATTCGCCATGTACGCATCGAAAACGAGAGTGAGCTCAGCGTGATCTGTGAACAGGCGGAACAGCTCTTCACCGAAACCAGTGATGAAGATCTCTACAAGCATCTGCGTAACGGTCACTCTACCGATGAGGCGCTGATGCATATCGTCTGTGACTCGGAGATCAGCGATGATGCCGAACTCTCCACCATCCGCCGCAAGATTGCCAACAAGGACGAAGAACCGTAGTTCCGACTGCTTAGCGCCACTCCGAAAAGTAGTCGATCTCCACCCCTTTCACCCGCTCCACCCGGCGCACATTGAAGGGGATGGAGAAGAGTGCCGAGGGGACCCGCTCCACCTCAATATTGGAGAGCTGGCGCACCCCGCTCCCCTGCAGCTCTACCCGTACCGGATACTGTAACTGCGGGTCATACCAGGCAACCGCCGACATACCAAGTTCTCCAAGACCAAACTCTGCCCCCCAGCGCTGGGTCTCTACCCCATCAATCCTCTCGTTTCCCTGAAACCCACACGCCAGTAGCGGCACCTCGGCACAGAAGCGAACAGGATTACGTGGCATGGAGAGGGCCTCCTGCTGGTGGTACTCCTCGGTTTGGAGATCAATGACTGTGGTGATGCCCCGAAACAGGTCAGTGATGCGCACCTCTCTATCCTCACCACGCTGACGCTCTTCACGGATCGCATCATCGGTGACGTAGAGCCGTCCGGTCGCTACCAGACCATGTTCACGGTCATAGTAGGCAAGGTCTGCAGAGAATTCGGTCAGCGCCTCAACCGGCGAGACCATCACCAGCGTCAGCAGCCAGAGTGCTCGTCCAGAATGGGAGGAACGACTACTGCTGAGTAAAACCAAAGTACTGGACGGGCTTTCTCGTCTGCGGAATCAGGGCCAACGGGTCCATGGCATCCGCTCGACGCACACCCAGCGCATAGTCGGGAATGAAGTTGCGATAGTAGACCGGAGCCGTGCTCCAGCTACGGTCCTCCTCTACACTGGAAAATTCATCCGCCTCACGCGCCACCTGCTCCATATCCAGATCTCCATGCTCAAACTCATCCAGCATCGCCTCCTGGAAAGGGGTATGGGCAGAGGAGAATGGTTGCTTCTCCTCCTGTGGTTCTACACGACAGGGTTCCAGCTTGCTCAGCTGCTGCTCGACCACCGCTGCCTGCTGCTCTCCCACCAGTGCGGGCACCTTCTCGGCCTGAATCTCGCCCAGCGCCCAGATCCCCTCCTGATCAATCACCAACGCACTGCTCTCTACCGGTCGCTCCAGCTCCCACGCCGGATCAATCAGTGAAAGCTCTGCCTCGCTATATCCTTCTACAGTGGCTACGGTAGGCTGTGCAGGTTCATAGGATGCATTCATTACCGGCAACTCACCCTGCTTGCGATACATGGCATACTCCGCCTGAAGGGCTTCACTATTGGCCTCAGGCAGACCAAAGTCAAAATCTCCACCAAATGGTCCTGCCGGAGCTGGCGCACTCCACTCCTCCTGCGCATGGGCCACACCGGCAAATACCAGTGCACCTGCCAATATCACCTCTCCCACTACGCTGAACTGTTTTGTACGCTGCTTCATGCAATCTTCCTCATCGATTCACTCCATTAAACCACTAAGCCTCTGCCGCTTCCAGCGCCTTCTGCTCCTGTTCAAGCAGCATATCCTCTGGATAGAGCGCCTTGCCTGCACTCAGACAACCCAACGGGATGATGATCAGAGTCAGCAGGGTGGAGACCACCACACCGAACAGCAGCGCCACCGCCATCCCCTGGAAGATCGGGTCGGTAAGGATCACGCTGGATCCACCCACCAGCGCCAGTGCGGTGATGATAATCGGACGCATACGCGCCTTGCCGGAGTCGATCACCGCTGAGACCGGGTCCTTGCCGTTACGCAGCTCCAGCTGGGCAAAGTCCACCAGCAGGATGGAGTTGCGCACGATGATACCGGCCAGTGCAATAAAGCCAATCATCGAGGTCGCGGTAAACTCCGCCTGCATGAACCAGTGGCCGGGAACAATACCGACCATGGTCAGCGGAATCGGCGCCATGATCACCAGCGGGATGATGAAGTTGCCGAACTGCCACACCACCAGGATGTAGATCAGGATCAGTGCAACACCAAAGGCGATACCCATGTCACGGAAGGTCTCGTAGGTAACGTGCCACTCTCCGTCCCACTTGAAGCCGGAACGGAAGGTCTCCTCTGGAGCAGAGATCCAGCCCCCCTTGATCAACTCACCCTGCGGGCTGCGGAAATCGGTCTCCGCCATGATCCGCTCCAGATCAAACATCGCGTAGAGCGGTGCAGGGAGATTGTTGACCGCATCTCCGACCACATACTCCACCGGACGCAGATCCTTGTGGTAGATCACCGGATCCTCCATGAAGGTCTTGAAGTGGCCCAGCTCACTGAGTGAGACCGTGGTGCGTCCATCCATCGTGGGAATCGGCAGATCGGAGAGGTTGCTGATCTGCGAACGTACCGCCAGCGGCACCTCCAGCGTGATCAGCGTCGGCTCGCGGGTCTTGCCCTGCTTCACATCACCCAGCGGCATGCTGCCGAGCGCCATCGCCAGATTGCGGTTGATGGTGGCCACCGAGATGCCGCGACGGTTGGCCTTTTCGGTATCGACCACAAAGTGGAGCACCTGATGAGGGTCGCTCATGTAGTTGTCGACATCCTCCATGATCTCCGACTGGCGGAAGATCTCGGTCATCGCCCCGGCCACCTGACGACGGGTCTTGGCGTCGGGGCCATAGATCTCGGCCACCACAGACTGTAGTACCGGAGGTCCCGGTGGTACCTCGGCCACGGTGATGCGGGCACCGCTCTTGGCCGCAATCGGCTTCAGCAGATCACGCACCATCAGTGCGATCTCATGGCTGCTACGTGCACGCTCGGTCTTGTGGACCAGTTGCACCGAGATGGTCGCCATCCACGGATACTCCTGCAGGTAGTAGTGACGTACCAGACCGTTGAAGTTGAACGGTGCTGCCACCCCGGTATAGGTCTGCAGCGCCACCGACTCCGGTACCGCTTTCTCGATCTCGGTCGCCATCTTGCGCGCCACATTGGCGGTCACCGGCAGCGCAGTACCGGTCGGCATACGGATCATCACATCAAATTCCGACTTGTTGTCGTAGGGCAGCATCTTGGTCTTCACATCCTGCGTGTAGAAGAGCGATACCGCAGCAAAGAAGCTGCCGATGATGGCAAACAGCACCACCCACCCCAGCAGGCGGTTCTCCACCATCGGGCGAATAATCGCCTCATAGATACGCCCCACCCGCTCCTGCGACTTGTGCTCCTTCACCTCGGCAGCCTTCAGCGCCTTCATCGAGGGGCGCAGCTTCATCGTCAACCAGGGGGTGAAAATGAATGCGGCAAACAGCGAGAAGGCCATCGCCGCTGAACCGAGCACCGGAATCGGCGCCATGTAGGGGCCCATCATTCCGGTCACAAAGCCCATCGGCAGCAGCGCCGCAATCACCGTCAGCGTTGCCAGAATGGTCGGGTTGCCCACCTCACGGGTCGCATCGATCGCGGTATCCTCATCGGTATCGTTGTTGATCAGCCAGCGACGGTAGATGTTCTCCACCACCACGATCGCATCATCCACCAGAATACCGATGGAGAAGATCAGTGCGAAGAGGCTCACCCGGTTGATGCTGTAGTCGAGGATATAGGCGGAGAAGACCGTCAACAGGATCACCACCGGAATCACGATGGTCACCACCAGCGCCGGACGCCAGCCGAGGCTCATGTAGATCAGTACGGTCACCGCCAGCGTTGCCACCACCAGCTTGAACAGCAGCTCATCCACCTTGTCCTTTGCGGTGGCGCCGTAGTTACGGGTCACATCGACATGGATATTGGAGGGTATCAGCGTCCCCTTCAGCTCTTCAATCTTGGCGAGGATGGCGTTGGCGACCGGAACCGCATTACTCCCCTCCTTCTTCGCAATGGCGATGGTCACCGCCGGGAAGCCCTGTGCTGCCAACTCCCCCTTGTAGTGGTCACCGGAGTAGAACTCCACCATCCCCTTGGCCTCTTCCGGCCCCTGGTAGACGCTGGCGATATCCCGCACATAGACCGGCATCTCGTTATGGACACCAACCACCAGATTGGCGATCTGCTTCGCGGTGTGGAGGAAGGAGCCGGTATAGACCTTGAAATTGAGGTTGCCCGCCTCGGCCTCACCCGCCACCTGTTCGCCATTGGCGGTACGGATGGTGTTGGCCACCTGATCGAGGCTGATGCCATAACCGGAGAGGCGCTCCGGCATCACCTCGATGCGCACCTGGGTACGGCGCCCACCCACGATGAACGACTCACCGGTATTGGGGATGGTCTGCAGAATGTGCAGCACATCGGTAGAGAGAGCGCGCATCGCGCTGTCATCGACCTCGTCCGACCAGAGGGTGAGATTGACGATCGGCACATCATCGATACCCTTCGCCTTCACCAGCGGTTCACTGACGCCGGGCGGAATGCGATCACGGTTGGCGGCCAGCTTGTTGTAGACCTTCACCAGCGAGGGGATCACCTTCTCGCCAACCACAAACTGTACCGTCACCACCCCCATGCCACGCTGGGTCGCAGAGTAGACGTGCTTGACGCCGGGGATCTCACTCATGATCAGCTCAAGCGGCTCCACCGCCAGGCCGGAGAGCTGCTCGGCGTGTACACCGGGGGCCTGCACAAAGATGTCGACCATCGGCACCGAGATCTGTGGATCCTCCTGGCGCGGGGTCATCATCAAGCCGAGGAAGCCCATCGCCAGCATCGCGAACAGCAGCAATGGTGACA
>CAYFOU010000145.1:0-7814 GCA_964344805.1 uncultured Piscirickettsiaceae bacterium
CACGCGCCGGAAAATTGAGGGTTTGAGAATGAACTATGAAATATGCGGGCTAGAAAAACACCAAGATTCCATTGGAACGATTGAGGATTTCCAAGAAGCATTTTATGGAGAACTATATGGAAAAATGAGTGATCAAGATAAACTATATGAGGCTCGCAGAGTGCTTCAAAAGGCAAAACAGGGAATGCTTGATAGGGGTACTGCAGAAGGTATTTTGAAGACAAAAGGTCTGTTTCGAGTGGAAGGTATTAACGAACTGCTTGATGTATATTTCTAATAGCCCAAAGATATTGGTGCTGTTTTTATTAAATGAATATTTAATCCAATAAAAAAATAACAGGTGCATTTTTCCTTTTGACTAATAAAAAAACTTACACTGCTTGCGCTTCTAACATTTCAGCACGAGCCACATTAGCCTCAGTCATCCGCTGATCAATCCGGTTCTTGGCAGCAATAATCAGCCCCATACCAATAAAGGCCCCCGGCGGCAGGATTGCCAGCAGGAAGCCCCGATAATCCTCAACCAGTGTCATTGTCATCCACTCACTACCCTCACCAAACATCAGTTCAGACTGCATAAAGAGGGTGCCAAAGCCGAAGACCTCCCGCATTCCACCCAGCAGCATCAGCAGCAGGGTAAAGCCGATTCCCATACTCACCGCATCGACCAGTGATGGAAGGAAGCTGTTGCGGCTGGCAAAGGCCTCGGCGCGACCGATGATGGCGCAGTTGGTGACGATCAACGGGATAAAGATGCCGAGCACCAGAAACAGTTCATGGAACCAGGCGTTCATCGCCAGCTCAATACCGGTTACGGTGCAGGCGATGATCAGTACGAAGACCGGGATACGGATCTCTGAGGTTACAACGTTGCGGATTGAGGAGACCATCAGATTGGAGATGATCAGGGTGAGGGTAGTGGCCAGCCCCAGCCCCAGTCCGTTGATGGTGGTTGTGGTGACCGCCAGCAGGGGGCAAAGTCCCAATAGCTGTACCAGCCCGGCGTTGTTGGTCCAGAGGCCATCGTTGATCAGCTTGCGGTAGTCGATGGCGGGCGTCGCTTTTTCAGTGGTCTCACTCATCGCTATTTCTCCTGTAGCAGAAGCTGTTTCCGGTTCGCCTTGAAATAGTGCAGGCTGTTGTAGACCGCCCGTACCACTGCACGTGGGGTAATGGTGGCGCCGGTAAACTGGTCAAATACACCGCCATCCTTTTTCACCTGCCATCCCTTCTTGTCCAGTGTAGTGAGGGAGTGGTTGTTGAAACCAAGTATCCAGTCTGCCTTTTTGATATCAATCAGGTCACCAAGCCCCGGGGTTTCACTATGACTTAGAGTACGTACTCCTGTGATACTGCCGTCGGCACGGATTGCCACCAGCAGATTGATGGTGCCGTTGTACCCCTCCTGTGTAGTGGGGGTGAGCAATACGGTGTGGACGTTATCCTCCCGTTTGGCCAGATAGGCGTAGGAGATCTCCGAAGTGCCGAGCAGCGGGTCAGCAGAGAGCACCAGCCGCTCCTCCAGCAGATTGTTGTCATATTCGCTCTCGGGGACCAGCTGCCCCAGCGATTTCAGCAGTGCCAGCCGCTTGTTCTCGGCAATCTGCTCCTTGGTTCCCTCATAAGTGACGGCCACCAGTGCAGTGCCGAGAAAGGCAAAGAGGGCGAGCACACCGGCACCGCGCAGGGCGATCTGGGCAACCTCTCTCATGCCGCCTCCTTTTCCGCCTTGCCACCATAGATGGTGGGCTGGGTGAAGTGGTCGATCAGCGGTGCAAACATGTTCATCAGCAGCACACTGAAGGCGACCGCGTCAGGGTAGCCACCCCAGGTGCGAATAATGTAGTCGAGGATGCCGATACCGGCGCCGAACCAGATACGCCCCATCGGAGTAGTGCTGGCGGTGACCGGGTCGGTGGCGATAAAGAAGGCACCAAGCATGATGCCACCGCTAAGCAGGTGGTAGAGCGGGGAAGCGTAGCTGTCGGGGTCCACAATGTGGAAGATCGCCGCCATCATCGCCAACCCGGCCAGTACGCTGAGTGGAATGTGCCAGGAGATGGTGCGGGTCACCATCAGGATGATGCCCCCAACCAGAAAGGCGAGGTTAACCCACTCCCAGCCGGGACCGGCCAGCAGACCGTTGGGGATCTGTTGCAGTGCCTCTTGCAGGGTGATGCCCTGTCCCAGAGTGGTCTTGATTGCACCAAGTGGGGTAGCCGCAGTGAGGGCATCCAGTGTGGGTGTACCCTCCAGTCCAAAGATCATCTGTGCAGTGGTGGCCCAGCCAATGGAAGCGCCTTCCAGCCCGGAGGGAGGCAGCCAGCTGGTCATCTCCAGCGGGAAGGAGACCACCAGAATGGCGTAGCCAACCATTGCCGGGTTGAACGGGTTCTGCCCCAGTCCGCCATAGAGCTGCTTGGCGAGAATGACTGCAAACAGGGTGCCGAGCACCGCCATCCACCACGGCAGTAGCGGCGGTAGTGCCGCAGCCAGCAGCAGTGCAGTGAGGATGGCACTGAGATCGCTGAGCGCTTCCAGCGGATTGCGTCCCCGCATTATCAGGATGAGCGCCTCGCCGATAATGGCGGCAGGGACCATCACCGCAATATGGAGCCAGACCCCTGGGCCAAAGATCCAGTGCAGGGCGAGCAGGCCGGGAACCATCGCAAGGATGACGGTTCCCATCTCCCGTGTGGTGTCATGGTTACGCTGCGGAGCCATCGTCGCTCTTCTCCATTTCTTGCTGACGCTCGGCCTTCTTCGCCTTGGCCCGCGCTACGGCCGCCTCGATAGCTGCCTTCTTCTCATCTTTTCCATCATCACCGCCATCAGCGGCCTTCTTCTGTTTGGCCTCTTTGGCCTTCAGTGCCGCCTTCTTCGCCGCCAGCTTGCGTGCCTTCTCCTCCTTCTCCCGCTGGATGCGGGCATCACGGAATTCATGGCGCTTGCGGGCGTGTTCCGCCTTCTGTTTCTCCTGCTGCTGGTTATACAGCACCCCCTTGGCATGGCGATAGTAGTCAACCAGCGGGATCTTGCTGGGGCAGACATAGCTGCAGCAGCCACATTCGATACAGTCAGACAGGTGTAATGCCTCAGCATCATCAAAGTTGCGAGCCTGGGCGGCCCAGAACAGCTGCTGTGGCAGCAGGCTGGCTGGGCAGACATCACTGCAGGAGGCGCAACGAATACAGTTGCGTACCGGGCTGGACCGATCTGCATGCTGACGTGGCTCGACAATCAGGCAGTTGGTAATCTTGGTAATTGGGCTGTTGGAATCTTTCAGCGGATAGCCCATCATCGGTCCACCAACAGTGACGTCGATTTCGCCATCTACACCACACTCATCCAGCAGTTCCTGAATCGGGGTGCCGATCGCCACCTCGTAGTTGCCCGGTTTGATCACCCCCTGACCGGTTACGGTAACGATACGGTGGATCAGCGGCTCATCCATCAGTGCATGATAGACTGCAGCGGCAGTGGCGACATTCTGTACCAGTACGCCGATCTGGTGGGGCAACCCGCCACTGGGGACCTCTTTGCCGGTCAGAATCTGGATCAGCTGCTTCTCGCCACCTGATGGATAGAGGGTGGGGCAGCACATCACCTGAATCGGTGCCTCTGCGTGGTGGGCGGCGGTGCGCAGCTCGGAGATCGCCTCCAGCTTGTTGTCCTCAACACCGATCAACACCTCTTTCGGCTTCAATAACTTGTAGAGGATTTCAATCCCCTTGATGATCTCGTCGGCCCGCTCCCGCATCAGACGATCATCACAGGTGATGCGGGGCTCGCACTCCATGCCGTTGATAATCAGCGTCTTGATTGGGTGTTGGAAGCCACCGCGCAGTTTGGGGGCAGTAGGAAAACCTGCACCGCCCAGACCGATGACACCAGCCATACGGATCTTCTGCACAATCTCTTCTGGAGAGAGCCCCTCCAGCAGATCGGCTACCGCAGGTCGCTCCATGCTGGTAGGGCCACATCCGGTTGTCTGTAGCACAATGGCTGGACTCTTCATCCCTGAAGGATGGGTGAAAGGGCGATCCTCAATGGCAATCACAGTGCCGTTGCAGGGGGCGTGGACCGGGACACTGAGTGGATTGAAGCACTCGCTGAGCCGTTGTCCCTTGGTGACCTGCTCGCCTACCTTGACGATAGGACGGTTGACGGCACGAATCCCCTGATTAAGGGAGATTACCACCTCACCCCGGTTCTTGAATGGGGTGATTGGCAGATTGCGGGTCTGCTCCTTCTCTTCTGGAGGATGGATGCCTCCATGGAAGGTGTAGAGTGTATGCGTCATGCGCTGTGCCCCATGTTGTGCACCTCCGGCTCGGGCCAGACCCAGCTATCCAGAGTCTCTGGAATCGGCTCCATGACAATGCAGTCAACCGGGCAGGGTGGAAGGCAGAGTTCACAGCCGGTACATTCGCGGCCAATCACGGTGTGCATCTGCTTGGCAGAACCGAGAATCGCATCAACCGGACAGGCCTGAATGCAGAGGGTGCAACCGATACAGGTCTGTTCATCGATACGGGCAATAGAGGGGATCTTCTCCTTCGCCTCCAGCGCAACCGGCTCACGATCCAGCAGATCAGCCAGTGCCACCATCACACTCTCGCCACCGGGAGGGCAGAGATTGATCTCCGCCTCATCACCGGCAATGGCCTCGGCATAGGGGCGGCAACCGGGGTAACCACACTGCCCGCACTGGGTTTGAGGCAGTAGTGAATCGATCTGATCGACTACCGGATCGCCTTCCACCCGATAACGTACTGAGGCGAAACCGAGCAGGGCTCCGAAGCTGGCGGCCAGCAGGCCGATGGCGAGAATTGCACTAATCATTGCACTACCCGTGTACCAATCCGGCAAAGCCCATAAAGGCGATGGAGAGGAGACCTGCGGTGATCATCGCAATGGATGCGCCCTGGAAGGGTTGTGGAACATCTGCTGCTGCAGTGCGCTCACGAATCGCAGCAAAGGCGACCAGTACCAGTGAGAAACCGACTGCAGCACCAAAGCCGAAGGCCATTGATTCGATAAAGCTGTTCTGCTCACGGGTGTTGAGTAGAGCAACACCAAGCACCGCACAGTTGGTGGTGATCAGCGGCAGGAAAATGCCGAGTACCTGATAGAGCATCGGGCTGGTCTTGTGGACAAACATCTCAGTGAAGTTGACCACGGCGGCAATTACCAGAATAAAGGCGATGGTGCGCAGATACTCCAGTTCCAGTGGGGCGAGCAGGTACTCGTTAACCAGATAGCTCAGTGCGGCAGAGAGAGTGAGAACAAAGGTGGTCGCAAAGCCCATGCCGATGGCGGTCTCCAGCTTGCGTGAGACCCCCATAAAGGGGCAGAGTCCCAGAAATTTGACTAGGACAAAGTTGTTGACCAGAATCGTACTGATCAGAATTAAAGCGATCTCAGCCAAATTACTTCACTCGCATTCCTGGTTGGGCACCTTCGTGTGGCTCCAGAATAAAGAGGTCAGAGCCACCGGGGCCTGCTGCCAGTACCATTCCTTCGGAGACCCCGAAGCGCATCTTGCGCGGGGCGAGGTTGGCGACCATCACCGTCAGCTTGCCCTCCAGGTCTTCCGGGCTGTAGGCTGATTTGATCCCGGCAAAGACGTTGCGTTGCTCTCCACCCAGATCAAGGGTAAGCTGCAACAGCTTGTCCGCCTTCTCCACATGCTCCGCCTTGACGATACGGGCGACCCGCAGATCAAGCTTGGCAAAGTCATCGAACTGGATTTCATCGGCAATTGGTTCCATAGCAGAGGACACTTTATCCTTGGAAGGTTTCGCTTCTGTTTCAGTGGCTTTTTCTGTATTTTGCAGAGACTCCTTGGAATCCTCCAACATCGCCTCGACCGCCTTCTCGTCGACACGCTGCATCAGTGGCTTGAACTTGTTGATAGTGGTGCCCTCCAGAGGGTTGGTGACGGCAGCCCAGCTTAGTGGTCCGGCGTTGAGAAAATCCTCTACATTCTCCGCCATCTGTGGCAGTACCGGCTTGAGGTAGGTCATCAATACGCGGAACAGGTTGAGGCCGACGCTACAGGCATCCTGCACGGCCTGCTCCTTACCTTCTTCCTTGGCGAGCACCCAGGGCTTCTTCTCATCAATATAGCGGTTGGCCTGATCCGCCAGCGCCATAATCTCACGGATGGCGCGACCAAAATCGCGATCCTCATAGTGCTGTGCAATGGAAGTGCCTGCATTGATAAAGGATTTGTAGAGATCAGGCTCGGCAATTTGGGTAGAGAGCTGACCGTCAAAGCGTTTGGTGATGAATCCGGCGCAACGGCTGGCGATATTGACCACCTTGCCCACCAGATCGGCGTTGACCCGCATGCGGAAATCTTCCAGATTGAGGTCGAGATCCTCGATGCCGTGGCCCAGTTTGGCGGCGAAGTAGTAGCGCAACGCCTCCGGGTTGAGGTGATCCAACCAGGTGCGCGCCTTGATAAAGGTGCCACGGGACTTTGACATCTTCTGCCCGTTGACGGTAAGGAAACCGTGGGCGTTGACCGCCGTCGGGGTGCGGTAACCTGCACCACTCAGCATCGCAGGCCAGAACAGCGCATGGAAATAGATGATGTCCTTGCCGATAAAGTGGTAGAGCTCGGCCTCGGAATCCTTGCCCCAGAAGGCATCAAAATCAACGCCACTCTTGTCGCAGAAATTCTTGAAGCTGGCCATGTAGCCGATCGGGGCGTCGAGCCAGACGTAGAAATATTTGTTGTCGGCATCGGGGATCTCGAAGCCGAAGTAGGGGGCGTCACGAGAGATATCCCACTCCTGCAACCCGGCTTCACTTCCCTTCGGTGCGCCTTCAGGCGCAAACCACTCGTTGAGCTTCTTCGCCACCTCGGCCTGCAGATGACCGGCGTGGGTCCACTCCTTCAGCATCGCCTCGAAGTCAGTCAGCTTGAAGAAGTAGTGCTCCGACTCCTTGTTGATCGGAGTGGCACCGGATACTGCAGAGACCGCATTCTTCAGCTCGGCAGTGGAGTAGGTGGCGCCGCACACCTCGCAGTTGTCACCATACTGATCGTCTGCACCACACTTGGGGCAGGTCCCCTTGATGAAACGGTCGGGGAGGAACATCTCGCGCTCGGGATCGTAGGCCTGTTTGATGGTGTGGGTGGCGATATGGCCTGCATCACGCAGTGCAGTATAGATGCCGGTGGCCAGTTCACGATTCTCATCGGAGTGGGTGGAGTGGTAGTTGTCAAAGCCAATCATGAACTCGGCAAAGTCGGCCTGATGCTCTTCGGATACCGCAGCAATCAACTCCTCGGGGGTGATCCCCTCACTCTGCGCACGTAGCATAATCGGGGTACCGTGAGCGTCATCGGCACAGACGTAGTAGCACTCATGCCCCTGCATCTTCTGGAAACGGGCCCAGATATCAGTCTGGATATACTCCACCAGATGGCCGATATGGATGCTGCCATTGGCGTAGGGGAGCGCACTGGTGATCAGGATCTTGCGCGGGTTTTCTTGTGACATGGGCTGTACAGTAGATTGCAAAAACAGCGACGTATTCTAGCGAATTGGTCAGGAAATCACACGCTCCATTTGACGTTCATCAAACAATACCCAATAAAAATTGTCAAGAAATAGCTACTCATGCTCTATTGGAAATGTTAGCATTAGCGCATCCTGTTTAATATGTAACCAAGTAACGGAGTTTACGATGTCAGAACTGACCCGTGACGCAGTGGAAGCTGCGATCAAGAACTATATTGACCCCTATCTGGATAGCGATCTGATCTCTGCCAAATCGATCAAGGATATACAGATCGA
>CAYFOU010000146.1:0-7786 GCA_964344805.1 uncultured Piscirickettsiaceae bacterium
TGCCTCCGTTTACCCTGGTGGGGGCAACCACCCGTGCCGGGCTGCTCACCTCGCCGCTGCGGGATCGTTTTGGTATTGTGCAGCGGTTGGAGTTTTACAGTATTGAGGATCTGGCTGCCATTGTTAGCCGTTCTGCATCGATTCAGGGCGTGGCCTCTGATCCCAAGGGGGCGCTGGAGATTGCCAAGCGTTCCCGTGGTACCCCTCGCATTGCCAATCGCCTGCTGCGCCGGGTGCGCGACTATGCCGAGGTAAAGGGTGATGGTGCGATTTCCAAACAGAGTGCCGAGCGTGCCCTTGATCTGCTGGATGTTGATGTAAAGGGGTTTGACCAGATGGACCGTCGCCTGCTGCTGAGCATGATCGAGAAGTTTGATGGGGGGCCGGTGGGTGTAGACAACCTTGCTGCTGCCATCGGTGAGGAGCGTGGCACCATTGAGGATGTGGTGGAGCCCTATCTGATCCAGCAGGGGTATATGATGCGTACCCCGCGCGGACGGGTGGTGACCCGCAATGCCTATCTCCATTTTGGGTTGCAGCCGAGAGAGCAGGAGAGAGCATCAGAGCCGGGAACCGGGGATCTCTTTTCCGAATAAAATTGTCTGGGTGCGGTTTTACTGCTTCTGCGCTTGATGCAAAATAGCCGACATGGTGATTCCTTTTACCTTTCCGGTCCGCATCTATTATGAGGATACCGACTCCGGTGGCGTGGTCTATTACGCCAACTATCTGAAATTTATGGAGCGTGCCCGTACCGAGTGGCTGCGTGCGCTGGGCTTTGAGCAGGATCAACTGCTGGAGCAGGAGGGGGTGATCTTTGCGGTGCGTTCGGTTACCGTCGACTACAATGCCCCGGCCCGCTTCAATGATCAGTAGGTGGTGACCACACTGCTGAAACAGGGGCGAGCCAGTTTGACCTTGTTGCAGGAGATTCGCCGCTGTGGAGAAGAGGCCATTCTCTGTGGGGGAACCGCGAAAATTGCCAGCCTGGATGCAGAGAGCTTTCGTCCCAAACCGATGCCACAAAACCTCTTTGATGCGATAAAGAAGCTATGAATAATGAGTTATCCATTGCAACACTGATTCTGGAAGCCAGTTGGGTGGTGCAGCTGATTCTGCTGCTGCTGATTGGCTCCTCGGTCTGGTCCTGGAAGGTGATCTTCGACAAGCTTCAGGATCTGAAGCAGGCCAGGGAGGCGGCAGATCGCTTTGAGGATCTCTTCTGGAGTGGACGCAATCTGAGTGAGCTGTTCCGCATGTTTGAGAATAGTCAGGTACAGGGGATGGCGGCGATCTTTGTTGCCGGTTTCCGTGAATTCGCCCGGCTGCACAAGCGTGCAGGACTCAGCACCTCTGATGTGGTCGATGGCTCCAACCGGGCGATGCGGGTGGTGCTGAATCGCGATCTGGATCGGTTGGAGATCAACCTCTCGTTTCTCGCAACGGTGGGTTCCACCACCCCCTATATCGGTCTGTTCGGTACCGTCTGGGGCATCATGAACTCGTTCAGTGCGATTGGTGCGACCAGTAATGCGACGCTGGCGATGGTGGCCCCCGGTATCTCCGAGGCGCTGGTGGCGACTGCAATCGGCCTGTTTGCCGCGATCCCCGGAGTGATCTTCTATAATCGCTTCTCCAATGAGATCGAGCGTCTCAACAATCGCTACGATATCTTTCTGGAGGAGTTCTCCAGCATTCTGCGTCGTCAGTCCCACTATCAGGAGGAGTACGAGGAGGAAGAGGCGGCACAATGAGTCGTCAACGTACCCGCAAGCGACCGATGGCCTCGATCAATGTGGTCCCTTACATCGATGTGATGCTGGTGTTGCTGATCATCTTCATGGTGACCGCACCACTGCTGACGCAGGGGGTGAAGGTAGATTTGCCGCAGACCGATGCCAAGGTGGTGGAGAACAGTGAGAAGGAGCCGGTGGTGGTTACCGTGCGCCAGGATGGCAGCTTCTTTATCAACGTCGGAGATAATCCCGAACAGCCGGTAGCGGCAGAGCTGCTGCAGAAGCGGGTCGCGCTGTTGCTGCAGCGAGATCCGGCCACTCAGGTACTGGTGCGAGGGGATCACCGGGTCGATTATGGATCGGTGGTCGGTGTGATGGCACTGCTGCAGCAGTCCGGTTTGCCCAGTGTGGGGCTGGTGACCGATCCTGTTGAGCAATAGCCATGGGAGAGTCGCCGTTACAGCGGATCTTGCAGCAGCTGCAGCAGAAGCTCTCTTCGCTGGGTATTTCGGTGGTGCTCCATCTGTTGCTGCTGGCGGGCGTATTGTGGGCAGGTACCACAACACTGGAGAAGAAACCGATGGCGGCACCCAAGGTGCCGGTGATTCAGGCTCATGCGGTGGATGGCCGGGAGCTGGATGCCAGAAAGGAGCGCAAGCGTAGAGAGAAAGAGGCGGCAGAACGCAAGGCGCGGGAGAAGCGTGAGGCGGAGAAGCGCAGAAAGCAGAAAGAGCTGGAGCGCAAGAAGGCGGAGAAGCGAAAGGCTGAAGAGAAAAAGCGCAAGGCCGCAGAAAAGAAAAAGGCTGAGGAGAAGAAGCGGCTAGAAGAGAAGAAGCGTAAGGCGGCAGAAAAGAAGAAAGCGGAAAAGAGAAAAAAGGCGGAGCAGGAGAAGAGACGCAAGGCCAAGGCGCTGAAAGAGAAGCAGCGTAAAGAGGCGGAAAAGAAGAAGGCGGCAGAGAAAAAACGCAAGGCAGCCGAGAAGAAAAAGGCCGAGGAGAAAAAGCGCAAGGCGGCAGAAAAGAAGAAGGCCGAGGAGAAGAGGCGCAAGGAAGCGGAAAAGAGGAAAAAGGCGGAGCAGGAGAAAAAGCGCAAGGCCGAGGAGGCACGCAAGCGTCAGGAGCTACAGATGCAGCTCGATGCCGAGATGGAGGCGGAAGAGGAGTTGATGCGGGCCAGTCAGCGCCAGAGCGCCATCAACCAGGAGTTGGCACAGCTCAGATCGACGATCCGTCGACAGATCGAGCGGGTCTGGAGCAAGCCACGTGGCACCCCGCAGGGGCGTACCTGCAAGGTACGGGTCAACCTGCTCCCTGGTGGTGAGGTGGGGCGTGTTACGGTGCTGGTCAGCAGTGGTAATGAGGCCTTTGATGTCTCGGTGGAGCAGGCGGTGCGCAAAGCGGCTCCATTTCCCTATCCGGAGTCTGTAGAATTGAGAGACGAGGTGCGTGAGTTGGAGATGACCTTTGTCCATGAGGGATAAGCAATGATCAAGCGGTTAACCATTCTGATTTCGATATTGTGGCTCAATCTGTCGGCAACGGCTGTAGCGCTGGAGATCACCATCACCCAGGGCAACGAGGCGGCACTGCCGATTGCGATTGCCCCGTTCCCCGGTTCCGGGATTGTCTCCAATGACTTGCGCCTGAGTGGAGAGTTCTCTCCACTGGATCAGCGGCAGATGCTCTCCCATCCGGGCCATATCAGTGAGGTCAACTACACCGACTGGCGTCTGCTGGAGGTGCCGACCCTGCTGGTGGGGCGTCAGACCCACGATGCACAGGGGAAAAAGGTGCTGGAGGTGCAGCTGATCAATGTCTACCGGCAGCAGTTGATGGCCCACTACCGTTTCCCTGTCGGTTCTGCCAGCGCCAAGCGCATGCGCAAGATCGCCCATACCATCAGCGATCTGGTTTTCAAGAAGTTGACCGGTGTGGACGGGGTCTTCCGTACCCATGTCGCCTATGTCTCGGTGAAGAACCACAGCAAGCACAAACGTACCTATACGCTGGAGATTGCCGATTTCGACGGCAAGAGTGCGCAGGTGCTGCTTACCTCCAGTGCGCCACTGCTCTCCCCAACCTGGTCTCCTGATGGGCGCAAGCTGGCCTACGTCTCTTTCGAGAATCGCCGCTCCGAGGTGTGGATTCAGGAGATCTATACCGGCAAGCGCAGCAAGCTCGCCAGTTTCAAGGGGAAGAACAGTGCCCCGGCCTGGTCGCCTGATGGGCGCAAGTTGGCCCTCTCCCTCTCCAAGGATGGTAACTCGGAGCTTTACCTGTTCGATCTGCAGCAGAAGACGATGCAGCGCATTACCCGTAACCGGGGGGCCGATACCGAACCGGTCTGGTCTCGTGATGGCAGCAAGATCGCCTTTCTCTCGGACCGCAGTGGACGTCCGCAGATCTATCAGATGGATGCCAATGGAGGGCGTGCAGAGCGCCTTACCTTCAAGGGGCGTTACAACACCAGCCCCGACTGGTCTCCCGATGGCAGGCGTATCACCTTTCTGCAGGGAGAGCGGGGACGCTATCGTATTGCGGTGCTGGAGGTGGAGAGCGGGGTGGTGCGGGTATTGTCCGACAATCGTCAGGATGAATCGCCCAGTTTTGCCCCGAATGGCCGTCTGATCGTGTATGCTACGCAACAGAATAATCGCGGAGTGCTGGAGATTGCCTCTGCTGAAGGGGGCAGTGTACAGCGTTTGAGTCTGCCGGGGAAGGATGTACGTGAGCCTGCATGGTCTCCCTTTCTGAGTAAGTAAGTATCGGTTTTCAATGTTTAATTTGGGATGGTAGAACGATGAAGCGTGTAGCGGTTGTAATTGCAATGGGGATGTTGGTTTCTGGCTGTAGTGGTTTGAATGAGTCATTCGACAGTGCGCTGGGGGGGGGCTCCGGCGAGGGTGCATCCGAGGTGGAGGTAATCGAGGTGGGTGAGATGGAGTCGGTCTCTGCCGGAAGTGCTGCTCAGGGTGAGAATGTACAGGGTGAGCAGGTTATGGTGCAGGATATCCAGCAGGTTGAGGCACCGATGGCCGCCGAGAGCATGGGGGGGGCTGCTGCGGGTGCCCCTGCTCAACGCCTCTTCTTCTTTGGCTTTGACAGCAGTGCGGTAAGCCAGGAAGATCTGGTGGTAGTGCAGGCCCATGCCGCCTACCTGATCAACCATCCGGTGATGATGGTGCGCCTTGAGGGGCATGCCGATGAGCGAGGTTCCCGTGAGTACAATCTGGCGCTGGGTGAGCGTCGTGCCCAGACCCTGAGTGACCTGCTGGTGGCCGAGGGAGTCAATAGTGGGCAGATCGAGATCATCAGTTATGGTGAGGAGAAGCCGCTGGAGATCGGTCATGAAGAGGCCTTCTGGGCGCAGAATCGTCGGGTGGAACTGACCTATCCACAGTAACCGATGATGAAGTTTCGACTCTGGATACCCCTGCTTGCAGGGGTTTTCTCCTTCTCGGCGGTAGAGGCCAACTCGCTGGAGCAGCGCCTGCAGAAGGTGGAGCGGCAGATGAGCCGCCTCAGCGCCCTGATGCTGGAGGTACAGCAGTTGCGTGCCGATCTGCAGCAGAATTATGGTGCGGTGGAGGAGGTGCTCCATCAGCAGCAACAGCTGAAGAAACAGCAGAGCAACCAGTATCTTGATCTGGAGGCACGTATCCGCAAACTGGAGCAGCAGGCAAAGAGGACGGCCCCGGTTTCACGCACGGTCGCGCCCCCCGTATCTTCTGGAGGAAAGAAGGGGAGCGAATATGAGGCCTACAATGAGGCCTTTGCGCTGGTGCGAGCCAACAAGAGCAAGGAGGCCTTGGCGGCACTGGATCAGCTGATCAAGGACTATCCCAAGGGGAGCTATAGTGGAGATGCCTGGTACTGGATCGGGCGTCTGCACAGTGTGCAGGGGAACAAGAAGTCTGCCAGTCGCGCCTTTGCTCAGGCCAGGAGCATCCTCAATGGGGTGGTCAAAAGTGCGCCCGGTACCCCACAGGCCGAGCGGGCCGCAGCCAAGCTGAAAAAGATTCCGAAGAAGTGAGTGCCAGTAGTAGGCGTGAACGGGACACGCTGCAGATCACCGAGATCTTTCACTCCCTGCAGGGGGAGAGTCGTAGCGTAGGGTTGCCTACCACCTTTGTTCGCCTGACCGGGTGCCCGCTGCGTTGCAGCTACTGTGATACTGAACACGCCTTTCAGGGAGGAGAGCGCCTGACCCTCGATCAGATTGTTGAACAGGTTGACGCCCTTGGCTCGCATTATGTGACCGTTACCGGCGGGGAGCCGCTGGTGCAGAAGGCGGTCTATCCGCTGATGCGCCGACTCTGTGATCAGGGTTACCGGGTCTCGCTGGAGACCGGGGGCATGGTTGATATCTCCGAAGTGGATGAGCGAGTGGAACGGGTAATTGATCTGAAGACCCCTGGTTCTGGAGAGGTGGAGCAGAACCACTGGGAGAATCTGCAGCAGTTGACCCCACAGGATCAGCTCAAGGTGGTGATTCGAGACCGTGCCGACTATGAGTGGCTGCTGCCGATCCTGAAACAGCATCAGCTGGAACAGCGTTGTGAGGTGCTGCTCTCTCCGGTTCAGGGAGAGATGGACCCCACTGCACTGGCCGAGTGGATTCTCGAGGATCGGTTGGAGGTCCGTTTCCAGCTTCAGCTGCACAAGATCTTGTGGGGAGATGAGAAGGGGCGATGAGTAGCAAAAGGGCAGTAGTGCTGGTCTCTGGTGGTCTTGATTCGGCGACGGTGTTGGCATCGGCCCGGGCCGAGGGGTATACCTGTTATGCGCTCAGCTTTGATTATGGTCAGCGCCACCGTGCAGAGCTGGTGGCAGCGGAGCGGGTGGCCTCCAGTCTGGGAGCAGTGGAGCACAAGACCGTGCAGATCGATCTGCGGGCTGTGGGTGGCTCTGCGTTGACCGATAGCGAGATTGAGGTGCCGGAGTCGATGGAGGCGGGGATTCCGGTCACCTATGTCCCTGCGCGCAATCTACTCTTTCTCTCCTTTGCGCTGGGGTGGGCGGAGGTGCTGGAGGCACGAGATCTCTTTATCGGGGTCAATGCGGTGGACTATTCGGGGTATCCGGATTGTCGTCCGGCCTTTATTGACTCCTTCCAGCAGACCGCCAATCTGGCAACCAAGGCGGGGGTGGAGGGAGACCCGTTTGCGGTCCATACCCCACTGATCAATCTGACCAAGGCGGAGATTATCCAGCTCGGTTCCCGGTTGGGGGTGGACTATGGACAGACTGTCTCCTGTTATCAGGCGGATGAGCAGGGAAGGGGCTGTGGGCATTGTGATTCTTGCCGCTTGCGTAAAGCTGGTTTTGAGGCGGCAAAAGTTGCCGATCCTACCCTATATTTCAGGTGATTTTTTCCGCAAGAGTGTGTATGATGCGCTCTCCAAAATTCGGGGCCGTTAGCTCAGTTGGTAGAGCACCGGACTTTTAATCCGATGGTCGAGCGTTCGAATCGCTCACGGCCCACCATCTAAAACAAGGAGTTAGCTAGGTTTCTGGCTAGCTCCTTTTCTTTTGGTGTCAACGGAGTGTCGACCGAGCATCTAGCGGGTTCAGCGTTGCGGCCTCTTCCAGATGATCTGGGGCCAAATGTGCGTAGCGAATTGTCATGGTCAACGTGGAGTGTCCGAGGATCTTCTGCAATACCAGAATGTTCCCCCCGTTCATGATGAAGTGGCTGGCAAAGGTGTGCCGCAGTACGTGGGCGGCTTGCCCTTTGGGTAGTTCAATCTCTGTGCGGGATAGCGCCTTTCTGAATGCGCCATAGCAACTGCTGAACAGTTCCCCTTTTCGGCCCTCCAAGTCGATCAGGTTATACAGCTCCTCCGAGATCGGCACGGTTCTGTTTTTACTGTTCTTGGTCCCGGTAAAGGTGATCCGGTAGGGCTGGATATTGGAACGCTTCAGCCCTTCCGCCTCGCTCCATCGTGCGCCGGTTGCAAGGCAGATAGAGGCCACAACCAGTGCATCCGGGTTACGGCTGTTAACGCTGGAGCAAGAGCGCAGCTATTCGCCGCATCCCATTAGTTGAAA
>CAYFOU010000147.1:0-2850 GCA_964344805.1 uncultured Piscirickettsiaceae bacterium
ATCCGGTACCCAATGCCTTGGCAGCGGCCTCCTTGGCCGCAAAGCGCTTGGCCAGAAACTGGGGGCGTACCCGTTCGCCACGCTGCTCAAATTCCAACAACTCTGTGGGTGAAAGCACTTTTTCGGCAATACGTCCATCGTGGCGTTGCAGGCTCTGCGCCATCCGCTCCACCGCCACAATATCGGTACCAATGCCTACAATCTGCGCCATTTCAAACCTTCCTGATCAACAAGCAAAAAACTCTTGAAGCAAGTCGCAAAGCGAGTGCTGTGTATCCTGATCAATCTCTCCAAGGCGCTTGACCAGCCGCCGTTTATCAACAGCGCGTATATGGTCCAGCAAGATCAAACCTCTCTTCTCTTTAAATGTGCAAGGCAACCGACCTGGAAATTCAAAGCCATTCGTTGTCATTGGAGCAACAAGCACGGTAGAGAGGGGGGACATCTCATCAGGTGATATAACAACACAGGGCCTGGTCTTGTTGATCTCCCGACCTTTGGTTGGATCCAGACTGACTAGCCAGACCTCAAACCGGAAAATGGAATCCCCTACCACTCCCATTCGACATCTCCACTTTCCAGCTCTGCATCCAGCCACTCTTGGTCCACTTCATTGTTGGTAGCATCAGAGAGTGCTGTCTCAATGGCCTGCTTCCAACCAGATCTCGGCTCTTTTGAAGGGGTAATCAACAACCCTTGCTCAACAACTCGCATCTCAAGCTCTTTTCCCTCCAGAGAGGCTTGCTCGATAAATGGTTTTGGAATTCGAACTCCTTGAGAGTTGCCAATTTGAATCAGGTGCGCCATATCAAAGCCCTCCATCTAGCTCTAAAAGTAATTATAATGTAATTACTTTTGACTATCAAGATGCTTTACGTGCCTCAACCATCAGCCGTTTCATCTCCTGTACCGCACCTTGCAATCCACTAAAGAGCGCACGAGCAATGATGGCGTGACCGATATTCAGCTCCACAATCTCCGGCAATGCGGCGATCGCCTGTACATTGTGGTAGTGGAGTCCATGACCGGCATTGACCTGAATCCCCAGCGAGTGGGCGTAGGTGGCCGCCTTGGCAATACGCTCAAACTCCGCCTGCTGTGCTGCAGGGTTCTCCGCGTCAGCATAGCAGCCGGTATGCAGCTCACAGATCGGTGCGCCCACTTCGGCCACTGCATCGATCTGTTTGGGGTCAGGGTCGATGAATGGGGAGACGTGGATATCGGCCTCAGCCAATCGACCCACGGCATCGCGCATCTTGTCGATCTGTCCCGCCACATCAAGCCCCCCTTCAGTGGTCAGCTCCTCGCGCTTCTCCGGGACCAGACAGCAGTCGGCCGGTTTCAGCTTCTCGGCGATGGTGATCATTGGATCGGTGACCGCCATCTCCATATTGATGCGGGTCTGCATCACATCATTGACCAGAAACAGATCACGCTCCTGGATATGGCGGCGATCCTCACGCAGGTGCATGGTGATGCCATCGGCACCAGCCTGCTCTGCCTCGATTGCGGCCTGAACCGGGTCAGGGTAGCGGGTTCCACGGGCCTGTCGCAGGGTGGCGACATGGTCGATATTGACGCCCAGTAACGGGGCTGGTTGCATACTCAACGGAATTCTCCTCTAAAACGGGTTATTGCAAGGTACTGTACTGGGCAATGAGTTTCCGGCTCTGCAGCTCGCCTGGAATATGGTAATCGATAGCGCTGCGCAACAGCTGCTTCGCTTCACGAAGGATGGGTGGTTCGATGGGCTGCTCGGTGCTGCGCAACCACTCCAGCGTCTTTCCGGTTACGGTCAGGTACTGACTGTGCTCTACACTGGAGGGGACCATCCCCTCTTCTGGATGGTAGCGATAACGCTGCTCCGGGTGGATCGGGGCGCCACTGCTGTCCTGATGGAGATCAAAACCGAAACCGACCGCCTCCAGCAGTTGAATCTCAAACTTTCTCAGTAGACGCCCCTCATCGGCCTCTCCACTCAGCGCCTCAACCAACTGCTGGTAACTGAAGAAGATCTCAGGATGGGCGTCACCACGGTGGAGCAGTCGCACCATCAGTTCATTGGCATAGAGGCCGCAGAACATCCGGCGCCCGCTCAACGCATGAACCGCACCGGCAGGCTCTACACTATTGAGGGTGTGCAGCTCTCCACGTCCACTCCAGCTCACCTGCAACGGACGAAACGGTTGCAGCAGTGCAGCTTGCGGACTCTTTCCGCGACTGGAACCACGCGCCACTATAGCAACCTTTCCCTCATCCTCGGTGATCAGGTCTACAATCTGGCTACTGTTACGGAACGGCCGGCTGTGCAGTACAAAGGCATCGTGCAACCGGTAACGTGAATTCACGACAGCACGTCCTCTCGATAACCGAGACTCTGCAGGGCGCGATCGTCATCAGACCACCCCTCGCGCACCTTGACCCAGAGCTGCAGGTAGATCTTGCGCTGCAGCAGCTCTTCCAGCTCCTCGCGCGCCTCCTTGCCGACGCTCTTCAGCCGCGCCCCCTTCTTGCCGATCACAATCCCCTTCTGCCCGGCACGCTCGACCCAGATCACTGCGGCGATGTGGGTCAGCTTGCCCTCCTCCTTGAACTGCTCGATCTCCACCGTCAGTGCATAGGGGAGCTCCTGCCCTAGCTGGCGGGTCAGCTTCTCGCGGATGCGCTCTGCAGCGAGGAAACGTTCACTGCGATCAGTGATCATCTCCTCATCGTAGAAGTGGTACCCCTCCGGCAGCAGCTCTCCGAGTCGCTGCTCCAGCCGATCCACCCCCTTCCCCTTCAAGGCGGAGAGCGGGATGATCTCATCAAATTCATGCTGTACGGAGAGGTCGGCAATCACCGGTAGCA
>CAYFOU010000147.1:2860-3204 GCA_964344805.1 uncultured Piscirickettsiaceae bacterium
TGATCCACCTTGTTGATCACCGCAATCACCGGGCAGCGCTGCTGCTTGAGCAGGGCCACCACCCCCTCATCCTCTTCGGTCCACTGCTCACCATCAACCACAAAGACGATGATATCGACATCCTCCATACTGCCGGTGGCGGCACGGTTGAGATAGCGGTTCATCGCCGTCTCCTGGCTGGAGTGGATGCCGGGGGTATCAACATAGACAAACTGCTTGTCATCAATGGTCTTGATCCCGAGCAGGCGATGGCGGGTGGTCTGTGGCTTGCGCGAGGTGATACTGATCTTCTCACCGAGGATGCGGTTAAGCAGGGTCGACTTACCCACATTGGGGCGCCCGAC
>CAYFOU010000147.1:3327-7781 GCA_964344805.1 uncultured Piscirickettsiaceae bacterium
CCCCTTACCCTCGATGGTCATCTTCGGTTCACCAATCTGGCAGTGGACGGTAAAACGCTGCTGATGCCCCTCCCCCTCAACCTTCACCACCTCATATTTGGGCACCGGCTGCTTACGCGCCTGCAGCCACTCCTGCAGACGGGTCTTCGGATCTTTCAGCTGGGCCATCGGCGGCAGTGCATTGATGCGGGATTGCATCAACTGCTGCAGCCACTGCTCACACACCTCAAAGCCGCTATCCAGATAGATCGCACCAATCACCGCCTCTACGGAATCGGCCAGAATGGAGTCGCGGCGGTGGCCGCCACTCTTCATCTCTCCAGCCCCCAGCAGCAGTGCATCGCCAAACTCCAGCTCACGGGCAATCTCGGCCAGGCTCTCACCACGTACCAGACGAGCACGCAGACGGCTCAGATCACCCTCGGTGACATCGGGATAGTGGCGATAGAGCAGATCACTGACCACAAAACCGAGAATTGAGTCCCCGAGGAATTCGAGCCGTTCGTTGTTCTGGCTACCGTAACTGCGATGGGTCATCGCCAAACGCAGCAGATCCGACTGCTGGAAGGTGTAGTTGAGGCGCTTTTCCAACCTCTGCAATGGATCAAGTGGCATGTAGATCAGGCAGCCAGTGAAAGATCATGCAACCGCTTTCCAGTCTCTTCACTGACAGAGACCAGATCGAAACAAGCGGCAGGATAGAGATAGTCTTCCCCGGAATCATCAACAATACGCAGCATGCCATGTGCCTCTTCAGACAACACCTCATAGAGATGCCCGGTGGTAACATCATCATTGGAGAAGTCACCCATATCCGGCTTTTCAATACAGACTACAAACTTCATAACCATCTCTTGATCTTCATCTTGACCTTGCCAATGCCATGCGCCTCATACCAGTGAATTTCGGCAGAAGCCGTTGATCCATCCGGTAATTCAACTATAGCAACCCCTTTTTTCTTTTTCCAATGGCCCCGACCGTAACGAGCCCTCAGATTCTGAAGTTCCCGGATACCATGTCCTTCCGCAATCGTCTCTACAGATTCGATGGGAGGGATAATTTTCACTTTGAGGGCTGGGTCTTCTTGTTCAGTTGGTTCATCGCTGCAGAAAAGCCGAGCAGTGATCCCTTCAGAGTGACATCACCATGGCGGATATTGCGTGAATGAATCGCAAACCCAACCCCTTTCCTGAAATCACTCACCATCTTTTCACTCGCCTCTTCAGCAACAAAACAGGCCACCGAGCTGCAGAAGGCGTACTGGAACTGGTGTGAATCCTTCCCCTCTATCTGTATCGCCACCGTGCGCTTCAGATCGGCCAACAGTGGCAGCGCAACCTGGAACAGCTGCTGCTCTGGCTGATTGGAACGCTTGGAGATACTGATCTGCCCCTGTACGCCACCTTGACTGTCCATGATCGGATGGCGCGCCTCGCAGATGGTGGCCTGCTCCTGTTCGATACAGGCAAGGGTCCAGTCCTGGAACTGCTCAGTTACGGTGCGCCGATTGGGCTGCTCATTGGCCGAGGCCATCAGTGGCAACAGAGCTGCCAACAGTGTTGTTACACGAATCGTCTTTTTCATTACTCAATGCCTCCAATACGTCCCCAGCTAATACCATCTCCACAATTGAAGTCCCAACTCATCCACACCGCAACCGCCTTGCCGACAATATTCTCTTCCGGCACAAAACCCCAGTAGCGGCTATCACGGCTGTTGTCACGGTTATCACCCAACATGAAGTAGTGTCCCTCCGGCACAACCCACTCTCCCTCTGCACGTGAGGCGCGACGCGGGATGATCAGGATCTCATGGTCGGTGGTCTCGGTCTGCTCACGGAAGCGGAGCGAGTCGATAGTATGACACTGATTGTTCATCCAGAGGTGAGAGCCATGCTTGGTCACCTCGGTCGGCTTGCCATTCACATAGAGACGACGGTTGATGTAGCGGATATGGTCACCCGGTACACCGACCACACGCTTGATGTAGTCGATGCTGGGCTCCTCTGGATAACGGAACACCATGATATCGCCACGCTGTGGATCATTCAGTTCAAGAATCTTGGTGTCGACCACCGGCAGGCGCAGTCCGTAGGTGAACTTGTTGACCAGAATGAAGTCACCCACCACCAGCGTTGGGCGCATCGAGCTGGAGGGGATGCGGAACGGCTCGAAGAGGAAGGAGCGCAGTATCAGCACGATCAGAATCACCGGGAAGAAGGAGCGCGCATACTCCACCAGAATCGGCATCTCCTCATCGCTGAGCCGCTTGTGCGCCCACAGCTTGGCATCCAGCACCCAGATCCCGCCGGTCACCAGCAGCGCAATCACCAATACCCCTGAAAAATCGAGATGCATCTATTTTTTTCCTGTCTGTAGAACGGCCATAAAGGCCTCTTGCGGGATATCAACCTTACCCACTCGCTTCATCCGCTTCTTGCCCGCCTTCTGCTTCTCCAACAACTTGCGCTTGCGGCTTACGTCACCACCATAACACTTCGCGGTCACATTCTTGCGCAGCGCCTTGACGGTGGTTCGGGCAATCACCTTGGCACCGATGGTGGCCTGAATCGCCACATCAAACATCTGCCGTGGAATGATCTCGCGCATTTTCTCCGCCAATACACGGCCACGAGAGAGTGAGTCATCACGATGCACAATCATCGACAGCGCATCCATCTTGTCACCATTGATCAGCAGATCGACCTTGACCAGATCAGCCGGAACAAAGGCCTTGAAATGGTAGTCCATAGAGGCATACCCACGACTGACCGACTTCAAACGGTCAAAGAAGTCGACCAGCACTTCGGAGAGCGGCAGATCGTAGTTGAGTGATACCTGGCGCCCCATATACTGCATATTCTTCTGGATACCGCGCTTCTCGACACAGAGCCCGATCACCACACCAACGAAATCCTGTGGCACCAGAATATTCGCCTCAATCATCGGTTCACGGATTTCATGGATTTTGTTAACCACCGGCAGATCGGCCGGGTTGTCGATATGGATCACCTCACCATCGGTCTGTTCGATTTCATAGACCACTGTCGGTGCCGTGGTGACCAGATTGAGGTCATACTCACGTTCCAGACGCTCCTGAATGATCTCCATATGGAGCATGCCAAGGAAGCCGATACGGAAACCGAAACCCAGTGCGGGCGACACCTCCGGCTCATACTCCAACGCGGCATCATTGAGGGTCAACTTGGCCAGCGCATCACGGAAATCTTCGTAGTCATCGGTATCGACAGTGTAGAGCCCAGCAAAAACCTGTGGCTTGATCTCCTGAAAACCGGGCAGCGCCTCATCCGCAGGATTGCGCTCATCAATCAGGGTATCACCGACCGGTGCCCCATCAATCTGCTTGATCCCGGCAATCACATAGCCCACCTCACCGGCGACCAGCTCATCCTGTGGGGTCTGTTTCGGGGTGAAGATACCGACCTGATCGACCAAATGGCTATCACCGGTCGACATCACCTTCATCTTCATCTTGGCACGCATGCGACCATTAACCACACGCACCAGCGAGACCACACCAAGATAGTTGTCAAACCAGGAGTCGATAATCAGCGCCTGCAGCGGACCATTCGGGTCCCCTTCCGGCGGCGGGATCAGCTCAACGATCTCCTCCAGCAGTTCATCGACACCGAGGCCTGTCTTGGCGCTGACGCGTTTTGCATCCTCAGCCTCAATCCCGACGATCTCCTCGATCTCCTCGATCACACGCTCCGGCTCGGCGGAAGGAAGATCAATCTTGTTCAGTACCGGCACCACCTCCAGACCGAGATCAATCGCAGTGTAGCAGTTGGCCACGGTCTGCGCCTCCACCCCCTGCGCCGCATCAACCACCAGCAGCGCGCCCTCACAGGCGGCCAGTGAGCGGGAGACCTCGTAAGTGAAGTCCACATGTCCAGGGGTATCGATGAAGTTGAGCAGGTAGGTCTGACCATCCTTCGCCTTGTACTCCAACGAAACACTTTGCGCCTTGATGGTGATACCACGCTCGCGCTCAATATCCATCGAATCGAGCACCTGCTCGGACATCTCACGCTCACTCAGGCCACCACACACCTGAATAAAGCGGTCCGCAATGGTCGATTTGCCGTGATCAATATGGGCAATAATGGAGAAATTTCGAATCTGTTCGAGATCGTACACTTTGATTACTTGCTATCCGTTTAGCCTGACTGTTGTAGCCATTCAGATGGCTTCTGAAATTCATCAATGAGCACCCTTGGCGTTGCTTCGCTTCAAGGCAGAAAATGTGATCTTATTTATGCCCTTCAGGGCGTAAATATAAATGACCATTTTCGAACACCGAAGTGGTGGATTTCAGAAGTGAGCTGAATGGTTACATCTCTTCCTAAAAAAATGACCCCTGTTCCGGGGCCATTTCATACTCATCCATAAACGGTAAATGATGACAGATTTCCCTCTTTTCCACCAGTAAAA
>CAYFOU010000148.1:0-7678 GCA_964344805.1 uncultured Piscirickettsiaceae bacterium
AGGAGCAGAGGCGACTCTTCTGGTTTGTCGATAGTGATCAGGAGTTTCAGGTAAACATTCGCAATAGTGATGGTGAACAGGAGATCTACTGCCTCAACTACCTCCACCACTTTGACCGGATCTTCAGACAACATCAGCCGATCATGGTGACCGGGAAGCTGGTGGGCGACCCACCGGTCTCCCCTACCGTGATGGTCAACAATCTACTGCTGGACCTCAACCACTTTATCGAGCAGCTCAAACAGCACCCCGCTAAGGGCACCTGCCAGTTCCATCACAACAAGAGACATCGTGAGGGAGAGGCCGCCTATCATGACATGACCGATCTATTCGGCTATCCAGTTCCTCCAGAGCCTTATGAGTATCGCTGCAACCTCAAACAGAGCCATGACCACAGAGAGTGTCTCCAGCACTTCACCAAGCAGCTCTCCACCTTTTTTTATGGTGAACACCCCACCCGACGCTCCTATCATCTACATGAGCCGCTGGAACAGACTCTGAGGCCCGCCCGTACCGTCTATACCGCCAACTACATCTTCACCCCGGAGGGGCTGAGTGCCTTTATCCCCTTTGCTGCATTAAAACTGAGAATGGCAGGCCCGATGCTGGGGCGCTATCTGCAACAGCGCTGGGGAGATCGCTTTCTCTCCATCAATCTACCGATGGTGCATAAACGGGTACTGGAGGGTACTGGAGAGGCAGAACATCGTCCCGGCGTAGAGGGGGACCATACACAGAAGATCACCCTCTCCGGTGAGTTTGAGCGCCAGTTCTATGGAGATGTGATGCTCTTCACCATTGAGCAACTCTCCCACAGCGGGAAACTGGATGACTCACTGGATCAGGAAGCCATTATGGCTGCACTGGAGCAGACCGAACAGCGGATGCGCACCCGCTACCATCAGCAGCGCGATCAGGTAATCTCCCGGCTACAGCAACTGGAATCTCTCTGGAACGACAAGAGCAGCTGGTGGCACCAGGATTCATCCACCAATCATGCAGCAATTCAGACCTTTATTGAAAACATCCGCGACAACTTCCTTCCACAGGCCCCGGTCTGGAAGCAGATCGATGCCAAATCTCATCGCCAGCAACGGCTGGAGACCATTGCCAATGCACTGCTCCACTACCCTGAAGATCGTAAAGTGTGGGCGGCACTGTTTGAAGAGTGAAGATGCGTCACACACTGCTACAGTCACTGCAACGACTCCACTACCCCACCCGCTTCAGTGAACTCAGCCGCCTGCTCCACAACCTGCAATCAACACCAGAGGCACTGCACCAGCAACAACAGCAGGCATTGACAGCATTGATCGACCATGCTGCTCATCAGGTTCCCTACTATCGGGAGCTACAGTGGGAAGGCTCTCTGCAATCATTACCCATACTGGAGAAAGAGGCAGTCATCCATCATCTGCAGGAGATGATCGATATCTCGGCAGATCACAAGCATATTCATCTGGGATATACCGGCGGCTCCACCGGCACCCCACTTGCCTACTACTATGATCAACAGAAACTGGAGCTGATGCGAGCCGGTCAATACCGCAGCTTCATGCAGTGCGGCTGGCGTCCCGGTGAACGGGCACTGCAGCTATGGGGCGCTGCACAGGATTTGCCATCAACACCTTCACTGAAGCAGCACTGGCACCGCTGGATCTCTGCCGAACAGACCATCGGCGCCTTTGAGCTGGACGAGTCTCAACTGCACCACTGGTGTCGGCAGATCATCCGATTCCAACCGGTAGTGGTTCGAGGCTACCCCTCCATCCTTGCCGAGCTTGCCCACTATATACTCGACCAACAGATCACACTGCCTCACACCATCAAGGGGTGCTACTCCACTGCCGAGGTACTCTACCCCCACCAACGCAAGCAAATTGAGCAGGCACTTGGCTGCAAGGTCTACAACCAGTATGGCAGCCGCGAGATACCCAACATCTCTTGTGAATGTTCACATGGACAGCAGCATGTCTTTACCGATCTGGTTGCACTGGAGTCGATGGAGCGTGAGGGTGAACCACAGCTGCTGGTCACCTCTCTGACCAACAGGCTGATGCCCTTTATCCGCTACGCCATTGGCGACAGTGGCCGTCTGCTGGAGGAGCGCTGCGACTGTGGCTCCCCGTTCCCGTTGATGGAGATGAGAGTCTGTCGCAGCAATGATCTGATTCAGGCCCCCAATGGCAAGCAGATCTACCCCTCTGCACTGATCCATCTGCTGGATGGCATCGATGGCATCCACCAGTACCAGTTTGTACAGCGTGCCATTGACCAACTGACACTGCGTGTGGCACTGCATCAACCATTGGAACAGGGATTGGAGCAGCGGCTACAGCAACAGATCCGGCAACAGATGGGAGAGAAGATGCAGTTGCAGATCGAGACCGTTGACGAGATTCCCCGTAACCACTCAGGCAAGCACCGTTTTGTCTGCTGCGAGCTGTGACAAAATCCACTCCATAAACCGCTGGTACCCCTCCTCGGCACGCTCAATATCGACACCCTGAATCAGGGGCTCTCGATCCTGTGCACGTTCCGCCTCACTGACAACGCGGCCGGTGTGAATATGGGCAGAGGAGTCCCCCACCCTGCGCTTGCCGGTATGCTGAAAACGCTGATACTCACTGCTCAGCGGCTGCTCCAGTTGCAACCACTCACTCAAGGTCTGCAACACCTCATCGGTACGCTGCACCAGCGCCTCTCCCTGCATAAAGAGGCATTCTCCATCACTCTCGATAACGATCCGCTTCAACCGCTCCAGCCGCTCCAGATAGTAGCGCTCCGCCTCGCCCACCTCACTGATATAACGGGCCTGCAGCCGCAGAACACTCTCAATGGTCGCCCTGGGATGACGCACCATCACCAGCCGATGCAGATCGTTGCGTCGCAGCACCTTGCGCCCAATTGGTAGATGGTTGTGCAACAGGTTATCGAATACATAGCGATCCCGGTAGTGTTTGCGGCTGCGGCGGGCAACTGCACGCGCCAATCGGTGCAGCTCCTGCTGATTGCGCAGACGCATATGCATCTCACAGTAACCGGTGATCTGCGGGTGGCTGCCAAAGATATGGCCCAGCAGTGTGGTGTAGGCGCGCATATGGCTGAAGAGCAGCAGATACCCCCGCACCCCGGCAACCATCCCCCCCCTCATCGATTCGCTTCCCTGCCCAACTGATAGGCGGCCTGCAACGCCTGAATGATCTGTGGATGCTGCTCCAGCAGCTCACCATCCATATGCTCCAGGGCCAACTGCCGCAGTCGCTCCACTGCCTGTTGTCCCAGCCAAGCCCTCTCGAACCCCTGCTGATCAAACAGCCCATCCACCACAAATTGCGCAGCCAACCCCTCGGCATCTCTTCCCTGAATCGGCAGCGACTCCATCACCTCCAGCTCATAGCTGTAGAGGCCGATATTGTTGTGGCGCGCCAGCAACGGATAGAGGACAGGCATCTCTCCATACTGGCTCATCATCTCATCCAGATCGATCTTCAACGATGGCGAGAGGGTCTCTCCCTTGAAATCGAACTGAACAAAAACTTCTATTGAACTTTTCATAATGGACTCACAACGTAAAAAGCCCGCTTGCGCGGGCCTTTCCAAATCAATAACGATCGACCTTAGCCGTCAATCTTTACCACATTTGCTGCAGACAGCCCTTTAGGACCCTCTTCAATATCGAAGCTGACCTTCTGATTCTCAGTCAGAGTCTTGAACCCATCACCCTGAATCGCACGGAAGTGGACAAAAACGTCATCACCACCACCATCCTGCACGATGAAACCAAAACCTTTCGCGTCGTTAAAGAACTTTACTGTACCTGTTGCCATATCAATGATTACCTTTATTACTACTAAACACATGCATCCACATCTGTACGATGCAACTAAAACTCACCGTACATCTTGGATATGAAAGATAACCATCAAGGTCACTCCACAACATCACAATCTCTACCCGTGAATCAAATTAGATTCTAAGCCTATTACTGATCTGGTTACAAGCGGGATTTGATGAAGTTTTGGTTAACCTTTTTACACAACCCTCTGTAAAATGGAGAGATTACATCAACAGACTGAAGCGCCATGTATTATCAAATTGTTCTCGGCAGACCCTGGCTTACTCTCCTCTTTGTCGCCTTGATGATTGGAGTCTCCGGCTACTACGCGCAAAACTTCTATCTCGATGCCTCTGCCGATTCTCTGGTGCTGGAAAATGACCAAAGCCTGAAATATCACCGCTCCATTCAAGGACGATATGAATCCGATGACTATCTGGTGATTACCTATACCCCCAAACAGGATCTATTCAGTGCAGCAACACTAAATGATCTGGAGCAGATGCAGAATGAATTGCTGGCAATCGACAGCATTGCCTCCGTCACCAGCATTCTCAATGTACCAGTCATCAACAGCCCCCCCATCGGCTTTACCGATATACAGCGGGAGACCCCGACTCTGCTGTCCCCCTCTACCAATATCGAGATGGCGCGCAAGGAGTTCCTCACCAGCCCCCTCTACCAGAACCTGCTGGTCAGCCCGGAGGGGGATACCACTGCCCTGCAGCTCAACCTGAAGCGGGACGAGACCTATCTGCGACTGCTCAACCGCCGCAGCGAGCTACGTGAACAGCGCCTGAATGACTCACTGACGCCGGAACTGGAACAGGAGCTGACCGAGGTGACACAGCAGTTCCGTGAACACAACATCCAGATGCAGGCGGCACAGCAGCAGACCATCGATTCCGTACGTACGGTGATGGCGGCCCACAGCGACCATGCCAAACTCCATCTCGGTGGTGTACCGATGATCGTTGCCGACTCGATCGAGTTTGTGCGCCATGACCTCTCCACCTTCGGCATCGGGGTACTGCTGTTTGTGCTGACCATCCTCGCCATCGCCTTCCGCCGTCCGCGCTGGATCATCCTGCCACTGCTCACCTGCTTTGGTGCCGGAATGATCACCACCGGCTTCCTCGGCTTCATGAACTGGCCAGTCACCGTGGTCTCCTCCAACTTTATCTCCCTGCTGCTGATCATCACCCTCTCACTGACGGTACATCTGATCGTGCGCTATCGTGAACTACACGCAGAGAACGAGACCTGGAGCCAGTACACCCTGGTCGAAGAGACCCTGCGCAGCAAGGCCCTGCCCTGCTTCTACACCGCGATCACTACCATCGTCGCCTTCGGCTCGCTGATCGTCAGCGGCATCCGCCCGGTGATCGACTTCGGTATCGTGATGGCGATCGGTACCGGTATCGCGCTGATCCTCGCCTTCACCCTCTTCCCTGCCCTGCTGGTACTGATGAAGCCACAGGCCGCTGCACACCGCAGAGACATCACCGGGCAGATTACCGGTGCGGTGGGCAACTTCATCGAGTCCAACAAGAAGAGCGTACTCGCCACCTTTACCCTGCTGGTAATCGGCACCGTTACCGGTATCACCCAGCTGACAGTCGAGAACAGCTTCATCAACTACTACAAGCCCACCACCGAGATCTATCAGGGGATGGAGCTGATTGACCAGAAGCTGGGCGGCACCACCCCGCTGGAGGTGGTGATCGATGCACCGAATGACTTCCTCAACCCACCCGAGCCCGATCCAGCCACTGAGGCTGAAGAGGAGGAAGAGTACCTACCCTTCATGGATGACATGCTCGACATCGGCATGGATATGCTCGATATGGGGATGCCCGATCTCGACTCCGGCCCCGACCTGAGCAACAGCTACTGGTTCAACAGCTTCATGCTGGAGGATGCGGCAAAGATTCACCACTATCTGGACGGCATTGAGGCAACCGGCAAGGTGCTCTCAATCACCACCACGATGCAGATGCTGGAGGATCTCAACGATGGCGGCAAGATCGATGACTTCTTCCTCTCCATCATCCACAAGAACCTGCCCGACTCGATCAAGGCCTCGCTGCTGAAGCCTTACCTATCTGAAGATGGCAACCAGCTGCGCTACACCATGCGGGTCTATGACTCCGATCCCAACCTGCGCCGCAATGAGCTGATCCAACAGATCGAGACCGGACTGGTTGAGGATATGGGGCTGAAGCCGGAGCAGGTCAACGTCACCGGCATGCTGGTGCTCTACAACAACATGCTGCAGAGCCTGTTCAAGTCACAGATCCAGACGCTGGGCTTTGTCTTCCTCGCCATTCTGGCGATGTTCATCGTCCTCTTCCGCAACCTGAAGATCGCGATCATCACCATCATCCCCAACATCATTGCGGCCACCTCGATCCTCGGACTGATGGGTGGACTGGGTATTCCGCTCGATATCATGACCATCACCATTGCGGCCATTGCGATTGGTATCGCGGTGGATAACGCCATCCACTACGTCCACCGCTTCAGCGACGAGTTCAAGAAGGACCAGCACTACTGGGGGGCAATCCAGCGCAGCCACCGCTCCATCGGCAAGGCGATGTACTACACCACGCTGATCATTGCACTGGGCTTCTCCATCCTCGCCTTCTCCAACTTTATCCCGACCATCTACTTCGGGCTGCTGACCGGGCTATCGATGATCATCGCGCTGGGGGCAAATCTGATGCTGCTGCCGCTGCTGATTACGCTGGTCAAGCCAATGAAACGTGTCTGAGGTTATTGAGCTCCATCTGGAGGTCACCCAGAGCGGCGAAACTGCAGTCTCCCTGCTGGCGGCTCATACCCCACTCTCCAAGGGGCAGATCAAGGAGGTGATGCAGAAAGGGGCGGTCTGGCTGACCCGTAATCAGGGCACCGAGCGGCTACGTAGAGCCAAGCGGGAACTGAAGGCAGGAGACACCCTCCACCTCTACTACAACCCCACAGTGATCACCCAGACCGTGGCAGAGGCGATACTGATTGAGGATTGTGGTGATTTCAGCGTCTGGAACAAACCGTGCGGCATGCTCTCACAAGGCTCCAAGTGGGGAGACCACACCACCCTCTACCGCTTTGCCGAGCAGCAGTTGCAACCACAGCGCCCCGCCTTTATTGTCCACCGACTGGACCGTGCGGCACATGGGCTGATGCTGCTGGCACACAGCAAGCAGGCGGCAACCGCACTCTCTGCCCTGTTCCAGCAACGTACGGTCAAAAAGATCTACCACGCCACCATTAGCGGCCTGCTCGATACCCCTACCCCCATCATCGTGGATACCCCGCTCGATGGCAAGTCTGCCACCAGCCACATCACCACACTGGAACAACAGCCTGAACAGCAGAGGAGCGTGGTGGAGATCTCGATTGAGAGCGGCAGAAAACATCAGATTCGACGCCACTTGGCAGCACTGGGCCACCCCATCATTGGAGATCGCCTCTATGGCAGCGGCAATGAGGAGGAGGACCTAATGCTCTGCAGCTGCGAGATCGCCTTCACCTCCCCCTTCGATGGTAGCAAGAAGCGGTTCAGGATTGACGCATAAGCCGGTCTACCCAGCTCTCCAGCCACTCATAATCCGCAACCTCTCTACGCTGCCTGCGCTCCAGCTGACGCGCCACAAAGTTGAAGAGGTCAAGCAGAAACAGTGCAATCCCTACCGGAAGCGCCAGGCGGAACAGGGCAATCATCTGCTCCTCACACACCTCACCACTCAACCCAATCGGGTTCTGCCAGCTCAGCAACGTCAATACTGTTAACGCTGGAGCAAGAGCGCAGCTATTCGCCGCATCCCATTAGTTGAA
>CAYFOU010000149.1:0-7621 GCA_964344805.1 uncultured Piscirickettsiaceae bacterium
GTGCACCTGCCTGTAGAGCTCCATCCCCAGCAGCGCCTTGGCCTGGGCGATGATCCCGTCGATATGCTCCTCTTTATCGCCACCTGCAGGCTCGTCGGCAGCCACCCCCTCCATCACCGTAGCAACCGGGTGACGGAAGTTATTTTCCTGCTCCCGATGCAGCGTAGCGGCGATATCCCAGATATAGTCTCCCTGATAGCCATTGCTGGGGAAGGTGACTTCCTCACCGCAGAGGTCGAGGTAGCGCATCCAGACACTGGCAGCGAGGATATCCATCTGCCGTCCGGCATCATTCACATAGTATTCGCGATGCACCTCGTAACCGGCCGCCTTCAGCAATGTCGCGGTGGCAGCCCCATAAGCTGCCCCGCGACCATGACCGACATGCAGCGGTCCAGTCGGGTTGGCCGAGACGTACTCCATCAGCACCTTCTGCCCCTTGCCCACTGTGCTCTCACCATAGCGAGCCCCCTGCTCCAGCACCGTGGAGACCACTGCGCTGTTGGCGGTATCCGAGAGGAAGAAGTTGATGAAACCGGGTCCGGCAATCTCACACTTCACAATCCAGTCACTGGCAGGCAGTGCTTCGACCAGCAGCTGTGCCAGCTCGCGTGGATTGCGCTTGGCCTGCTTCGCCAGCACCATCGCCACATTGGTGGCAAAGTCACCATGGCTCGAATCACGGGTACGCTCGATCAACACCGAAGGGATCGCCTCCAGTTGCAGGGTTCCGGCTTGTTGCAGTTGGGTAAGTGCAGCCTCTACCAGCTGCTGTAGTTGCGTCTTCATTAATTCCAAGTTCTATTTTTTAAATTATTCTGCCTAACACGGAAAGCGATTCAAGTACACGAATCAGTGATTCGATCTTTCTGGTCAGAGATCATGAATAATAGTAATTATGAGTGAGTCCAATCTCTGGTTCCAGCCGGAACTTCTCCTGTTTGCCAAGCTCTGGAAAGCGCTTGATATGCTTCCTATGCCCTTCCCCAGAGATGATGATCTATCCTTCATACAAAGACTTTGTTTCCTTGATGAACTGATCGAATGTCATTAACTGGCTTCTAATTTTTTTGTTGTATTTTCCCTTCAACAAGGACGGAACAACCAATTTTATTCCGGAATCAGTCATTTCCTCAAACTGGTTAAGTGACACTCCTTCCTGAAGTGTCAGCAGGTGCTTTACCGGAACTCTATCAGCCTCCCTTGTTACCTGCCTCCATCTATCCTTGCATGTGGTTTTTGCGGCCAGAATACGCAGCTTCTCAACTGGATAGCTTTCATCTTGATAATCCGTGTCAGAAGGAAATATAAAGTCGGGTCTTTTCCTTCCTTCAGAGCATTTGTCATGAACGAAGCTGATCAAACCTTCTTCAAGAAAAATTTCCCTGGCTTGCAGTTCCAAAGATTTACCTGAACGTGATTTTCGTCTGTTCAATATTGAATTAGCAAAACTTGTGAACTCTTCTATCGTATCGAATCCTGACTTGACTTGAGGCAATACAAAATGATTTTCCAGAGACTTGAATAGCGTAAATTCACAATCTCTTCTCATCATGAGCCTTTTGTCCGGGTTCTCCGATATTGCTCCTGGAATGGCTGATATGACTTGTTGAACAATTTCAGATCCTGTTGGAAATTTCCCGTTCCAAGATTGAAGAATAGTATGAGGATCCACAACACATGGATCTGCTGGTTCTCCAGATTCAGAGAGTCCCTTGAATTTATCCCTCGATCCATACAACCATTTACCCGGATCTACCGTTCCAACAATGCCTTCAAAACTGTACTCTTCCTCAACTGTTGTACAGAGCCATATTCTGCAAACCTCCACCTTGCCAGTCGAGCTCAGCCTGAATGCAAAGACAGCAAGGGAACCTGTGGAGTCAGGGTCAAGAATCGGGGAACTCTTGCCACCCCAGCCGGTTATCCGGCTTTCATCTCTTGATTTGTTGTTATACCAAATCAATCTAACTGGTCGTTCAGGTAACAAATACGAGTCAATCCGAGCCATGAACTCAACCCTAGGATTGGGTTCAACATCATGCTCCATTTGTGGAAACAAATCGAACATGACTGATTTGGGGATGTAAGGTCCTGCCTGATGAGATTCATTAGCCAACGTGTCATTACCGGAAAGACGTTTTACATACCACATCCATCCCGAACCCGAGACTTCCTGAATCCATTCCTCCATCTTTTCGAGGCTCTCATCCATTTTTGATGCTGTTGACCAATGATCGCAGTTTTCCATTATCTTTTGCTTCGCACTCCCAGAATACAATTACCTTCCATCCAAGTTTTGCCAACTCTTCTTGATTCCTCCTGTCTCGTTCAACATTTCCTGCGAACTTGTTGAGCCAGAAATCAGTGTTGGATTTGGGTGTAGTTGTGTACTTGCAACCTTCATGTCTATGCCAATAACACCCATGAACCAGGATTACAGTCTTGTATTTTAGAAGCACTATATCCGGTTTCCCCGGCAAGTCTTGCCTGTGCAAGGAGTATCTCAAGCCCTGTGAATGCAGATATTTCCTGACAAGTATTTCCGGCTTTGTATTCTTTCCCCGGATTCCCGACATCATCCGGCTTCTGGTTTTCTTGTCTACAACATCCATCATGAGAACAAGGATGCTTGTATTACCTCCCCTTTCTCCTTTACTCCAATATTCGTCAAATGAGGCATCATGATCCGGGCAACTTCCTGCATGACTGGGACCACGACACTATTGCCATACTGCCGATAAGCTTGGGTATCACTTACTGGTATTCGATAGCTATCCGGAAAACCCATCAATCTTGCGCATTCCCGAGGTGTCAGGCGACGTGGTCGCTTATTGCTTCCTTGTGACACCAATATTTCCGAACCATCCTTGTAGTAGCGGGCGGAAAGCGTCCTGGAGACCTTGTCTGGATAAACCAAACCATATCCAAATCCATTCCCGGCCTTTCGGTGTTTTTCGGCATAGGCCTGAAGGTAGGCCCATAACTTTGGCGTCAACGTGTACTTGGAATTTACTGACCCAACCTTCCCTTCAGTATAAGGCTCTTCAGCCTGCTCGGAACCATCCTCTGGATGCAGGATATTTGAAAGCTTGACAGCTCCCTTTTCAGGTAACTGCAAGTCATCCCAACTGAATTCAGTCTTTTCCTTGAAACCAACAATGAGAATACGTTCTCGGTGCTGGGGAACAAAATGTTGTCCATCAATCACACGATGGTGTATCTCATAACCAAGTTCATCCTGCAAAGTCTCCAGAATAACCTTGAAAGTATTGCCTTTGTCATGTGAAACAAGATTCTTGACATTTTCAAGCAAGAAGGCCTTTGGTCTCTTCTCTGCAATTATTCGGGCAACATCAAAAAACAGGGTTCCCTGCGTGCTGCATTCAAATCCGTGAGGACGCCCCAGAGCATTCTTCTTTGAAACTCCAGCGATACTGAATGGCTGACATGGAAAACCTGCCAGCAATATGTCATGTTCAGGAATATCTTGCGCATCAACTTCCGTTATATCGCCAACAAATGTGTGGTCCGCAGTCTCCGGGAAGTTTTCCATATAAGTCTTTTGTGCAAACTTGTTCCATTCACTGGTAAATACACATTGACCACCATGCGCTTCAAAGCCCAAACGGATTCCGCCAATACCAGCAAAAAGATCAATAAACCTGAATTCAGAGGCCTCATCATGACCATTAACCAACGGGAGTATTCTTTGGCGAATAGCATCAGATAAATACGGAGGCGGGTCATTCTCCCTGACTTCCCATCTACGAACGGTACGAACATCAACTTCGAGGATGGCAGCAAGTTCTTTCTGTGTATAACGATTTCGTGCTGTCCTGAGTAATTCAAGAGGATGGCTGGCTTGCATCATTGCTCCTTATACCGGGCCTCGATTAGGACATCATGTCCGCTTTCATTCCCAGAGTAAATCAGACAATCGACACTAAGTCAACATATTTTCTCTTTTTGTTCTCCCTCAGGATCTTGGAATTTTCTATTCGATCAACTTCTTGAAAACCAACCTCAACACTCACTCTCCAAGGAAGCAATCCACTCCTTCTCGACAGACCATAGGGCTTCATCTCACCCATTAACCTCGCACCAGCGGATTCTCCACCTGCTGGCGCTTCTCTTCCCCCGATAGCAGTGCGATCAACTCCAGGGCAAAATCCATCGCGGTGCCGGGGCCACGCGAGGTGACCACCTTGCCATCGGTCACCACATCGGCTCCCTCCACCTCAATGGCGTTGGTCTGTTTGAGAAAGCCGGGATAGCTGGTCGCCTCTTTACCCTCCAGAACACCGGCATCGGCCAGCACCTTCGGGGCGGCGCAGATCGCTGCGGTATATCTGTCCTCCGCCGCCATCTGCTGGATCAGGGTACGGATACGGGAATCGGCATTGAGGTGGTCGGCACCCGGCAATCCACCGGGGAGCACCACCATATCGTAGCTGCGCTGCAGCGCCTGATCGAGATTCATATCGGCCAGATGCACGGTATTGCGGCTGGCGCGAATCGGCCCATCCTGCAGTCCGGCCACCACCACCTCAATCTCTGCACGGCGCAGCAGGTCGATAATGGTGATCGCCTCCAACTCTTCAAACCCCTCCGCCAGAGGGACCAGTACCGATGGCTGTGACATTCTCTTCCCCCTCTATCGCTATCTTGAGGCCTGAACCAGATGGAGTCCCTTCAGCATATTAAGGGCCTCAAACAGCATAAAGTCCTTCTCGGCAAGGTTCTCCTCCTCTTCAGCCTCCTCGGCTCCATCCCCGCCCTTCTTCTCATCCTTGCCATTGCCGTTGCTCAGATGGCCGGTCAGATCCCTTTCGGAGACCCGGTGGTTCTTGCGCTTGTCTTCCCGCTTCTCAATCTTCAGATTGCTCAGCTCAATATCAGGAGTCACCCCTTCCGCCTGAATCGAACGGCCTGACGGGGTGTAGTAGCGGGCAGTGGTGAGCTTCAGTGCGGTACCGTCACGCATCGGCATGATGGTCTGTACCGAGCCCTTGCCGAAGGTACGAGTTCCCATGATCACCGCACGCTTGTGGTCCTGCAGCGCACCAGAGACGATCTCGGAGGCGGAGGCAGAACCATTGTTGACCAGCACCACCAGCGGTGCCCCCTCCAGAATGTCATTGCCACTGGCGTGGAACTTTGAAGAGGAGTCTCCAACCCGGCCATCGGTATAGACAATCAGCCCATCCTCAAGGAAGGCATCAGAGACGCTGACCGCTGCACTCAACACCCCACCAGGGTTGTTACGCAGATCGAGTACCAGCCCCTTCAACTGCTCGCCATCGTTCTTCTCCTCGATCAGTTCATCAATCATCGCCGCCATGTTCTCACCGGTATTGACCTGGAACTGGCTGATACGGATGTAACCGAAGCCCTCCTCCAACATCTTGCTCTTGACGCTACGAATGCGGATCTTGTCACGAATGATGGTCACCTTCAGCGCCTGATCCTCTCCCTTGCGCACCACGGTGAGCTCAATCTTGGTGCCAACCTTGCCCCGCATCTTCTTCACCGCCTCACTCAGGGTCATCCCCTGTACTGCGGTACCATCAATACGGATAATCAGATCACCCGCCTGCATCCCGGCACGCTGGGCCGGGGTATCATCAATCGGGGAGATCACCTTGACGAAGCCATCCTCCATGCCGACCTCGATACCGAGGCCACCAAACTCCCCCTTGGTGCTTACCTGCAGCTCATCATGCGCCTCCGGCAGCAGGAAGGCAGAGTGGGGATCGAGACTGCTGACCATCCCCTTGATGGCATTGTTGAGCAGCTCCTTGCCCTCCACCTCTTCAACATACTTCTTCTTGATCTCGCTGTAGACCTGGCTGAAGATGCGCAACTCTTCCAGCGGCAGTGGCACATTGGCATCATCCGACTTTCCGGCCAGAACCGTACGCTCCACCGCAAGCGAGATCCCAAGGACCAGGCCGATCGAAAGAATAAGAAAATCACGTGCTTTTGTCTTCATGGGAATTCCTAGTATGAATACCGCCCCTGTTGGGCAGTCCTGTATAAAAGAGTAGTCTATCCCAAGATCCGGACAAGGGATAGCTCACCGAAACGCTGGGTAAATCCCGCCAAGAATGGTCTGCTCTGTCGCTCCAGTCACCGACAGCAGGTTGCCACTCATCCCCTGCAGGGTCTGCCGTGCCAACCAGGCAAAGGCCATCGCCTCCACCCAGTCGGGGTCCATCCCCACCGCTGCGGTGGTGTTGACACTCCAGCTGGGGAGTTGTGCCGCAATACGCTCCAGCAGATAGCCGTTATGCGCCCCCCCTCCACAGACCCAGAGAGATGGCGAAACCGGCTGATTACGTACTGCATCGGCAATGTTCAAGGCGGTCAGCTCCACCAGCGTCGCCGCTACATCCTCCGCCGACATAGATTCCACTCCGCTCAGATGGTGGTTGAGCCACTCCCGGTTGAAGGTCTCCCGTCCGGTACTTTTCGGAGGAGACTGATGGAAGTAGGGCTCCTGCCGCATCTGCTCCAGTAACGACACCAAACTTCGGCCACTGCGGGCAAAGGCACCATCCCGGTCCATCGACTCACCACACACATCGCGCATCCAGCCATCGATCAGTACATTGCCGGGACCGGTATCGAAGCCAACCACCGCACCTTCCGTATCTATCGGCAGCAGCGTTACATTGGCCATTCCCCCGATATTGACCACCACCCCACCCCGTTCCCGCAGAAACCAGCGATGGTAGGCGGGTGCCAGTGGCGCCCCTTGCCCCCCAACCGTCAGATCACGACGACGAAAATCAGCCACGGTGGTGATGCCACTACGCTGGGCAATGGTGTTGGGATCCCCAATCTGCAGGGTAAAGGGGGTGATCAACTCCGGCTCATGGCGAATGGTCTGCCCATGGCTGCCGATGGCACGGATCTGTTGCGGCTGCAGTCCCGCCTCCTCCACCACCTGCAGAGCCGCAATCGCAAAACGCTCCCCCAACTCCACATCAAGCTGTCCCAGCTGCTCAATCTCATTCTCCCCCGGATTGCAGAGGGCAAGGATGCGCAACTTCAACCCCTCTTCCAGCGGCATGGAGGCGGTGGCAACCAGACAAGGGGGAAAGGGCTCAAAGTCGGCCACCACCGCATCAATCCCATCGATGCTGGTACCCGACATCAACCCAACAAAATAGTCTCCCACCGTCTGTTCTCCTGAAAATGCTATCTCCTGGATAGTAACAGCATGCCCCGACACACTTGCCACATATTAATGTGATCCTGCACCTAAATAGTTCTCCAACCACGCCGATAAGCTTGGCAATAACTACCTTTTATGGGCTATAAAATTTGAGAAATATAAAAAAATTTATAAAGATTGGAAAAATCGACTGGCAAAATCGTTACCGCGTCCTAATATGAGAATGGATCTCATACGAGAATCGTTGCTATTTAACTAGATATAGTTACATAAACGAGGATACGGGAGTGAAGTACCAGCGTGACAAACTGCGGAAGAGGTGATCTGTTCACCTTTTCCAAAGAAGGGGGGGCCACGAACAGAAAGCGGCTTCATATATTTGATCACTACTGTCCGGTTAAATTTTCAAACAAATTCAGTTGGTTATCTATTTCAGGC
>CAYFOU010000150.1:0-7601 GCA_964344805.1 uncultured Piscirickettsiaceae bacterium
TAACGGACTGTTTTCTTATGATAACAATCTGACAAAGTAGAACTAATCGACACCTACTTCCTTGCGTACCACTTCAGCCAGCTCCTCGGTCAGCGCATTAACCTCAACCGCATCCTGTCCCTCCACCATCACCCGAACCAGTGGCTCAGTACCCGATGGGCGCAACAGCACCCGCCCTCGTTCACCAAGGCGCCGCTCTACATCCGCAACCGCAATATCGATCGCTGGAGAGCTCTTGATTTTGCAGTCACGCAGCCGCACATTGACCATCTTCTGCGGATAACAGTCCACCTCTGCCGTCAACTCAGCAAGGCTTTTCCCCTGATCGACCACCTCAAACAGCACCTGCAACGCACTGACAATCCCGTCTCCGGTGGTGGTCCGGTCCAGACAGAGCAGGTGTCCAGAGGATTCCCCCCCAATTACGCCGCCATGCTGCTGCAACATCTCCAGCACATAACGGTCCCCGACGGCTGCACGCATAAAGGGGATATCTTTGGCTTTCAGCGCATGCTCCATCCCCAGGTTGGTCATCAGTGTACCCACCACCGGCCCTGGTAACTGCCCACCCTGCAGCCGGGAGCAGGCAATGATATAGAGCAGCAGGTCCCCATCGACCACCTCACCATTGCCATCCACCATGATACAACGGTCCCCATCCCCATCCAGCGCAACTCCCAGGTCAGCACGGTACTCCATCACCAGCTTGGCCAGCTTTTCAGGATAGGTAGAGCCGGTCTCCAGATTGATATTGAGACCATCCGGCTCTCTACCTACCACGATTACCTCTGCCCCCAACTCTTCAAACACATGGGGGGCAGTGGCATAGGCTGCCCCATTGGCGCAATCGAGCACCAACCGTACCCCCTTGAGAGAGAAGCCCATCGGCACACTGCTCTTGCAGAATTCGATATAGCGCCCCGGCGCATCATCAACCCGGCGCGCCTTACCCAGCTTGGCGGAGTCAACGGTATCAATCGGCACCTCCAATAGAGACTCCACCTCTCTCTCCCACTCATCGGAAAGTTTCTTCCCCTCGGCAGAGAAGAATTTGAATCCGTTATCATGGTAGGGATTGTGTGAGGCACTGATCACCACTCCAGCCTGCGCCCGCAGGGTGCGCGTAAGATAGGCAACAGCGGGGGTCGGCATCGGCCCCAACAGCCCGATATCCATCCCCGCTGCAGAGAATCCCGCCTCCAACGCGGACTCGAACATATAGCCGGAGATGCGGGTGTCCTTTCCAATCAGCACCATCCCGTGCCCTTGCTGACCAAGCACCTTTCCCGCCGCATAGCCGAGATGCATCGCAAAATCAGGGGTGATCGGATGATCCCCCACCCGGCCACGCACCCCATCGGTACCGAAATATTTTCTAGACATCAGCACTCACTCCTCTCAGCGATCAGACCATCAATCCAGCACCTTGCAGTGCCTCAACCGTCTCTCGAACATCATGTACACGGACAATCCTTGCCCCACGTGCCACTGCCACCACGGCAGCCCCCACACTTCCTTGCAAGCGCTGCTCTACCGGCACATCCCCCAACAATGCACCAATCATCGACTTCCGTGAAATACCCACCAACAGAGGCACATCCAGCGACTGGAGCCGATCAAGTTCGTTAAGCAGCGCCAAATTGTGCTCCAGCGTCTTGCCAAAACCAAACCCGGGATCGACCCAGATCTGACTACGCTCAATACCTGCAAACTGACAAGCAGCTATACGCTGCTGCAGGAAACGGATCACCTCTGTCACCACACCATCTTCATAGTATGGTGCCTGCTGCATGGTACGAGGCTGCCCCTGCATGTGCATCAAACAGACCGGCACCTGCAGAGCGGCCGCCGCACTCAACGCCCCCTCCTCCTGCAGTGCCCGCACATCATTGATCAGGGTAGCTCCGGCCGCTACCGCCGCCTCCATCACTGCTGGTTTGCTGGTATCGATAGAGATCGGAACAGGACTCTGCTGCCGAATCGCCTCAATAATCGGCACAACACGGCTCAACTCCTCTTCTGCAGTAACCGCATCTGCACCAGGACGAGTGGACTCCCCCCCCACATCGATGATGGAGGCTCCCGCCTCTACCATCTGCAGCGCATGGGCCACTGCCGCTTCGCGCCCAACGAACTCACCCCCGTCCGAAAAGGAGTCGGGGGTGACATTGAGTATCCCCATCACCTGAGGACGAGATAGATCTAACACGACAAATTAATGCTGGTTGGCGGGGTCTCCAACAGGACCAGAATCGGTAGAATCATCTTCATCATTCGCTGCGGAATCATCGGTTGAAATCGAGGCAGCTACTCCACCATCTTCCTCATCCGAGTCGTTCCAGTCCTCTGGTGGACGCGGCGTGCGTCCCTCCATAATATCCTTGATCTGCACCTCATCAATGGTCTCATAACGGATCAACGCATCCGCCATCAGATCCAGCTTGGAGCGGTTCTCGGTCAGGATCTTCTCGGCACGATCATAGTTCTGATCAATCAGGAAACGCACCTCTTCATCAATCAGGTGCGCGGTCTCATCCGAGACCTCCTTGTGCTTGGTCACCGAACGGCCAAGGAAGACTTCCCCCTCCTCTTCGGCATAACTGAGCGGCCCCAGCTTGGCAGAGAGCCCCCACTTGGTCACCATATTGCGCGCCAGATCGGTGGCACGTTCAATATCATTGGAGGCACCGGTGGTTACCGCATCCTTGCCAAAAACAATCTCCTCGGCAATACGGCCGCCAAACAGGCTGGAGATCTGGCTCTCCAGGCGCTTCTTGCTGTGGCTGTAACGGTCCTCTTCCGGCAGGAACATGGTGACCCCCAATGCGCGGCCTCGCGGAATGATAGTGACCTTGTAGACTGGGTCATGCTCCGGCACCGTCAATCCAACGATGGCATGGCCCGCCTCATGAAATGCAGTCAGCGCCTTCTCTTCATCACTCATCACCATCGAGCGGCGTTCCGCCCCCATCATGATCTTGTCCTTCGCCTTCTCGAACTCAGCCATATTGACCAGCCGCTTGCTCGCCTTGGCCGCAAACAGTGCCGCCTCATTGACCAGGTTGGCCAGATCCGCGCCGGAGAAACCGGGCGTTCCGCGCGCCAGCACCTTGGGCTTGACGTTCTTCGCCACCGGCACCTTGTTCATGTGCACCTTCAGAATCTGCTCACGACCACGCACATCGGGCAGTGGCACCACCACCTGACGGTCAAAACGACCGGGGCGCAGCAGTGCAGGGTCCAGTACATCGGGGCGGTTGGTTGCAGCAATGACGATCACCCCGTCATTGGCCTCAAAGCCATCCATCTCCACCAGCAGCTGATTGAGGGTCTGCTCACGCTCATCATGACCACCACCCAGACCAGCACCACGGTGACGACCAACCGCATCGATCTCATCGATAAAGATGATGCAGGGAGAGTTCTTCTTCGCCTGCTCGAACATGTCACGTACACGCGATGCACCAACACCAACAAACATCTCGACAAAGTCGGAACCGGAGATGGTAAAGAACGGCACCTTCGCCTCACCGGCAATTGCCTTGGCCAACAGGGTCTTACCGGTACCGGGAGAGCCGGTCAGCAGTACACCACGCGGAATCTTGCCCCCAAGCTTCTGAAACTTGCCAGGATCCTGCAGGAAGTCGACCAGTTCGGAGACCTCTTCCTTCGCCTCCTCGACACCGGCCACATCGGCAAAGGTGACCTGCACCTGATCCTCATTCAGCAGACGCGCCTTGCTCTTGCCAAAGGACATTGGCCCTCCCTTGCCACCGACACCACCCTGCATCTGACGCATGAAGAAGACCCAGACCGCGATCAGCAGCAGCATCGGGAACCAGGAGATGAAGATCTGCATCAGAATCCCCTGCTGCTCTGGTGGCTGTGCATTGATGGTGACACCATTATCAATCAGATCACCGATCAGCCCACGATCACCTGGGTCATAGGTGGTAAACGGCTGCCCGGAGGTGGTCATACCACGCACAACACGCCCCTCTATATCCACACGGCTCACCCGCCCATTACGCACATCAGAAATAAACTGTGAATATTCAACCCCTTTCTGCCCCGTAGTGCGGGGACTAAAGCTATTGAACACAGACATGAGCACCGTAGCGATGACGGCCCAGAGGAGAATATTTTTAACCATAGTGTTTGATCAGTTATTTTCAGAGTAATTTAGTAAACTATACAAGAAAGTAAAGATATGGGGCCAATTATATCCAAATCAATGGCTACCCCTTGAACTTTCTTGCCAACAGATAGAGTTCCCGACTACGATCCCGTGAGGCCTTCGGTTTGCGGGTGATCACCTGGGTAAAATCACTGCGCAGACGCTGTAATAACGGCTCAAATCCCTCTCCCTGAAATACTTTCATCAACAGATCACCGCCGGGTTTCAGGGTCTGATGAGCAAAGTCATGTGCCAGCTCGACCAGAAACATCGCCTTGGGGATATCGACCGCACTCATACCACTCATATTGGGCGCCATATCGGAGAGCACCAGATCGAGCGGTTCTCCTCCCACCAACTCCAGCAGTTGTTCCAACACCGCATCTTCACGGAAATCCCCCTGCAGAAAGTTGGCTCCCGGCACCGGATCCATCTCCAGGATATCCATCGCCACCACAACTCCGCTACTCCCCACTCTTCTGGCCGCAACCTGCGTCCAACCACCCGGTGCTGCCCCCAGATCAGCCACCCGCATCCCCGGGCGTAACAGCCGATCCTTCTCATCGATCTCAATCAATTTATAGGCTGCACGGGAACGATAGCCATCAGCCTGCGCCCGTTTGACAAACTCATCATCAAAATGTTCCTGCAACCAGCGGCCACTGCTTTTACTTCTTGCCACGATACCCTCTTGAAACTAACATACGCCCCGCAACTATCCAGCTCACCCCTGAAATCTGCCATATCAGCGTAGCACGACCTCGCAAGCTCGGTTCGAAAATGATCATTTACATTTGTAAACTCACATTTCCTGCCTTGATCTGACAAATTTCAGTGGCGATCTGAATAGCCGCACCATTTTTTCCCAAGCACAAATAGCACACTAATGGATCTTACAGGAAAACAGAAACGTCATCTTCGAGGTCTTGGTCACGATCTCCATCCATTGGTGACCATTGGAGAAAAGGGGCTATCGGAAAGCGTATTGGCCGAACTCGATCAGACGCTGGAGCACCATGAACTGATCAAGGTAAAGATCAACGCTGGAGACAGGGATGAGAAGAAGGCGCTAATCGCAGAAATGGTCGAGAAGTCTGGAGCCACTCTGGTGCAGACCATTGGTCATATTGCCCTGCTTTATCGCAAGGCAAAAGAGCCCAAGCTACAGATTCCAAAGTAGAGCTTTACAAGCAACGGAGAGAAACTCAGGAATCACGATCACTTCAACAACGACAACACCTGCTGCGGTGATTGAAACACCAAAGTAAGAGTATTACTATTACTTTATCATCACATTCAGGAACTCCTCTCCGATGCGCGTAACCAGTAAAGGGCAAGTCACCATTCCCCAACATATACGAGAGAAGTACGGCATTCATCCACACAGTGAAGTGGAATTTGAAGAGAGGGATGGTGAAGTCATCTTAAAGGCCATTACAAACAGGAACGCTCCAGACTTCAGTTCGCTCGTTGGTATCGCCAGCGTAAAGATGAGCACCGATGAGATTCTAGCCCTCACTCGATCAAACAGCTGAGCATCATGCCTCCTGCAGATACACTGGTAGATACCAATATATTACTGGACATTGTTGAGAAGGATCCCCATTGGTGGGAGCGGTCAGTTGAGCAGTTACAGAAACGGGCACAAAGCGGCAGAATTCTGATTAACCCGATTATCTATACAGAGTTCTCTATCGCATTCAGCCGAATTGAAGAGGTCGACAAGGCCATTCTGCAATTTGGCCTGCAAATCATTGATATCCCCAAAGAGGCTCTATTTCTTGCCGGAAAGATCTATCTGCAGTACCGGAAAAACCAGGGCACAAAAAACTCTCCACTCCCCGACTTCTTTATTGGTGCTCATGCTGCCATCAATCAAGTTCCACTGCTTACTCGGGATATGGGGCGATATCACACCTATTTTCCAAGCATTGAGCTGATTACCCCAGACACGCACTAACACGTGCCACACTACAGGTAGCGCACCTCAACAATCTCCAGATTACGGGTACCACCTGGAGCCTGCACCACAGCTACATCTCCCTCTTCCTTACCGATCATTGCGCGGGCGATCGGTGAATTGACGGAGATCTTGTTCTCCTTGATATCAGCCTCATCATCGCCAACAATCTGATAGGTCACTGCATCACCGCTCTCTTCATCCTCCAGATCAACGGTCACCCCAAACACCACCTTGCCATTCTGCGGCAGTGCCGCCACATCAATCTCCTGACAGTGGCTCAGCTTACCCTCCAGGTCCTGAATACGCCCCTCGATAAAGCCCTGCTGCTCACGCGCAGCGTGATACTCGGCATTCTCCTTCAGGTCTCCATGGGCACGCGCCTCGGCAATCGCATCGATCACCTGTGGGCGTTCCACGGTCTTCAGATGGTTGAGCTCCTCACGCATCTTCTCCGCACCACGTACGGTTACCGGCACCTTATTCATCGTTACTCTCCTCCTAAATCCTGTAAACGGTTGACCTCACGATCATCCAGCTTCTCCAGCGCATAGGCCATCGCCTGCGCCCCCGCGATAGTGGTGAAATAGGTCACCTTGTGGTTCAAGGTCTCACGACGGATCGAGTAGGAGTCGGCAATCGCCTGCTTCCCTTCGGTGGTATTGATGATCAGATCAATCTCATCGTTCTTGATCGAATCGACGATATGGGGACGCCCCTCCTCCACCTTGTTCACCTTCTCACAAGGGATGGATGCCTCCTCCAGTGCTCGAGCGGTACCACGGGTCGCCACGAGTTCAAACCCCGCCTCGGAGAGCGCCTTGGCTACCGGCACCACCGCCACCTTGTCACTCTCACGCACACTGATAAAGGCACGCCCGGAGCTGGGCAGCGGTCCACCTGCCGCCAACTGTGACTTGGCAAAGGCCTCACCAAAGCTGTAACCAACCCCCATGACCTCACCGGTGGACTTCATCTCCGGCCCCAGCAGTGGATCAACCCCGGGGAACTTCACAAATGGGAAGACCGCCTCTTTCACCGCGTAGTGCTCCGGCACGATCTCTTCGGTTACCCCCTGCTCCTTCAGGCTCTGTCCCGCCATGCAACGCGCCGCCACCTTGGCCAATGGGCGACCAATCGCCTTGGAGACAAACGGCACCGTACGCGAGGCACGTGGATTGACCTCCAACACATAGATCAGATCACCCTGGATCGCGAACTGGATATTCATCAGCCCCAGCACGTTCAGCTCCAGCGCCAACGCACGTGCCTGCTCACGCAGACGATTCTGAATCTCTTCGCTCAAATCATAGGGCGGCAGGGAACAGGCCGAGTCACCGGAGTGGACCCCCGCCTGCTCGATATGCTGCATGATGCCACCAATCAACACATCCTCACCGTCACAGATTGCATCGACATCCACCTCCACCGCATCATTGAGGAAACGGTCGAGCAGCACCGGAC
>CAYFOU010000151.1:0-1433 GCA_964344805.1 uncultured Piscirickettsiaceae bacterium
AGCAGGGCGGCGACCCAGATGATGCCGGGGGCGATGGTCTCCAGTACCGACGGTGCCGGACCCACCCCGAGTGGAAACAGGGTGACCACAATCACAAAGAAGAGCAGCGGATTGGCCAGCTCTCCACGGTGGCGGAAGGCGAGCGTCAGGTCGCGCTTCAGCACCTGATAGAAGGCGTTGGAGAGGGAGGTGTTGCTCATGCGGCTGCCTTGGCCTGGGGTGAGGCCGCCTCCTCCAGATTGAGGGCGCGGTAGTAGGGGTTGTCCCGCTTCAGTGGATGGTGGGTGGTGAGAATGATGATGCCGCCATTGGCGACATGTGCCTCGAAGATCTCTTCCACCACCTGGATCCCCTTGCGATCCAGTGCGGTGAAGGGTTCATCCAGAATCCACACCTTGGCCTCGGTCGCCAACAGCCGTGCCAGTGCAACCCGTCGGTTCTGACCGGCGGAGAGGTGACGGCAGGGGATGTCCTCATAGCCACGCAAGGCGAGGCGGGCGAGAATATCGAATAGGTCCTCTTCACTCATCGAGGCGGAGAGCGCCTGCGCAAAGTGGAGATTCTCCAGAGCGGTCAGCTCTCCCTTGATGCCGTTGTGGTGCCCCAGATAGGCGGCATCGGCATAGTATTCGGCGCGATCTTCGCTGATATCGGTGCCATTCCAGAGAATCTGCCCCTCACTCGGCATCATGATGCCGCAGAGCAGGCGCAGCAGACTGGTCTTGCCACAGCCGTTACGCCCCTCGATCTGCAGGATGATACCGGGGGGAATCTCGATATTGAGGTGGCTGAAGAGTACACGATCACCACGAATACACTCCAGATCTACCGTAGCCAGACCCGTGTACGCAGCACGTTGATTTTCAGACTCTTCCAAGGGTTCCTTTCCTCACCCCCGTCAGGGGGAAACCTCCATTCCAGTGGCGGCCGATTTTAACATAGATAGCAGAGAAACTCGGTACTCTGGCTTGCCCGAAGGGGGCTATACACCCGCAATTAACGGCAAGTTAGAGTACTAACGACGGAAAGGGTTCCGTAGATCCTGTTGAATGGTGGTGACGCGGTTGGAGATATCCCCCACCTTTTTGCGAATACCGGCCATCTCCTCATGCAGATCGTTCTGGATCATCTGCACATTGCGGGCCGATTTGCCCACCTCGCCCCCCATGCGTGCCATCCCCTTGACCATATCGGAGAAGCCGCCATTGAGCCGTTCGATATTGCGGTTGACCTCGTTCAGCGGGGTAACCAGTGCATCGAGCCGTTTGTTGAGATCGGCAATCGCCTGCTGGTTCTGCTGCCCCTGCTGGTGAATGTCATAGACTAGCTTGAAGAGCACAACCGTCACAGCTACCAGAAACAGTCGGATCGGTAGTGGGGTACGAAATACCGGGCCGGAATCGGTGGTGCGTGTGGCCTCTTCACTCAATACT
>CAYFOU010000151.1:1464-7546 GCA_964344805.1 uncultured Piscirickettsiaceae bacterium
GGCCTCCTCATCCATTTTCTGCTGCTCTTCGGCACGGCGATACCACGCCTGCGCCTTGGCCTCATCCTTCTCCACACCATCTCCGGCATCGTAGATCATTCCCAGAGTGACCATCGAGCCGGAGAGCCCCTGATCTGCCGCCTTGCCGAACCACTCGATGGCGAGATCCATATCACGTTCGGCACATTCTCCTTGATAGTACATAAAGGCGAGGCTGTGCTGGGCAAAGGGGTGCCCCTGCTCAGCCGCAGCCTTCATCATGCTGTAGGCCTTCTCTGGATCTGGACTCCAGACCAACCCGTTCTGGTGGATGATCGCCACCCGGAACAGCGCCTCGGGGTCACCCCGATCGGCCAGTGGGGTGAGGTGCTGCATCGCCAGAGAGAAATTCTTGGTCTCGAATGCAGCCAATCCATCGGCCAGCTGGAAGCTCTCATTTTCTGACATCTTCGTATCCTTAATCATGTATTCGAAAGCAGGAAGTAGTATGACTGTGGTTGTTCAGATGGCCTCTGAAATTCGTCAGTTCAAGGCAGAAAATGTGAGTTTACAAGTGTAAATGACCATTTTCGACCCGAGTTTACGAGGTCGTGCTACGCCGAAATGGCGTGTTTCAGAGGTGAGCTGAATAACCACAGCAATATAGCAAAGTTTGGAAACCCCCTGTACCCTTTCGGCATCTTGAAACAGGGAGTAAGCAAATGGAACAGTTGGCAGTGATTGGTGGTACCGGTCTGGAGCAGATGGAGGGGCTGGAGCAGGTGGAGCGCCGTCGTGTGGAGACCCCCTATGGAGCACCATCCTCGGAGCTGATCGAGGCCCGTTTCAATGGCAAATCACTGATCTTTCTCTCCCGTCATGGCGAGGACCACTCGATTCCACCTCACAAGGTCAACTACCGCGCCAATCTCTGGGCACTGAAAGAGGCGGGGGTGGATGCCATTGTGGCGGTGGCTGCTGTTGGAGGGATCACCGAGGCGATGGTGCCGGGGCAGGTCTCGGTGCCCAACCAGATCATTGACTACACCTGGGGACGGGAGCACACTTTCTTTGATGGTCCCGAGGTGGAGCATGTGGACTTCAGCTGGCCCTACTGTGCCGATCTGCGCTCACGCCTGTTGAAAGCGGCTGATGCAGTGGGTGTCAATGCGGTCGATGGAGGGACCTACGGTGCCACCCAAGGGCCAAGACTGGAGAGCGCCGGTGAGATCACCCGCATGGAACGCGATGGTTGTGACATCGTCGGTATGACCGGGATGCCGGAGGCGGGGCTGGCCCGTGAGCTGAACCTCTGCTACGCCTGCTGTGCGGTCTCGGCCAACTGGGCAGCGGGGAAGAGTGAGGAGGAGATCACCATGGAGGAGATTGTTGAGAACCTGAAGTCAGGGATGGAAGGAATTAAAGCAATCCTGAAGCACCTTTAAAAAAGTGCTTTTCAGGGCAGGATCATTCGAGGGAGCTGCCCCTTCAGCTCTGTAACCAGCGCCTTCCATGGTGTTTCGGTATCGGTTTGCTCGGAGAGGGTGATAACCGGAATCTCCAGCCGCTGGGTGATCGCCTGCAGATTGCCCATCTCCTGATCGTTTTCAGCGCTGTAACGGTTCAGCACCACCAGTGCCAGTATCAACCCGTGGGAGCGGATCGCATGGTGGGCCAGCAGCACCTGATTGACGGCCCCCAGTCGCTGCTCTGCTACCAGAATCACCGGGCGCTGCAGCTCAACCGCAAGGCTGGCGTTGAGTGCACCCTCTGCAACCGGGGAGTAGAAGCCACCTGCACCCTCGACCAACTGCACCCCATCATTGGGGGTCAGGCAGGCATCGACCAGCATCTCCAATGTCAGTGGCTGGCGCGCCAGTGCAGCGGCCCGCTCCGGGGAGAGAGGCTCGGTAAAGCGGTAGGGGGTAATCTGCTGTAGAGGCTCTTCCGTAGTGCTGGCCTGCTGCAGTACATATCCATCCTGTGGAAAGAGCGTCTCCCCCTGGTGCTCGATCAGACAGCCTGACTCTGCTGGTTTTCTTGGATAGACCGTGTGCCCAGCCTCAGCCAGAGCCGCCGCCAGGGCTGCGGTAAATTGAGTCTTGCCGACACCGGTATCGGTGCCGGTTACAAAGAAACCTCTGGGGGAGGGCATTATCGTGTCAGTTGCTCCATCGCCTCGTTATACTTGGCAATGGTGTTGTTGACCACCTCATCGGGTAGCTCTGGACCGGGAGCCGTCTTGTCCCAATCCAGCGTCTCCAGATAGTCCCGTACATACTGCTTGTCGAAGCTCGGGGGACTGATGCCGGGGTGGTACTGGTCGGCGGGCCAGAAGCGGGAGGAGTCGGGAGTCAGCACCTCATCAATCAGTACCAGATTGCCCGCCTCATCCTGACCGAACTCGAACTTGGTATCGGCGATGATGATGCCGCGCTCCAGTGCGTAGGCGGCCGCCTCCTTGTAGATCTGCAGACTGACGTCGCGCACCTGCTCGGCCAGTTCCTGTCCCAGCAGTTTGACCGTGTGGTTGAAGTCGATATTTTCGTCGTGATCACCAACAGCGGCCTTGGTGGAGGGGGTGTAGAGTGGTTCAGGCAGCTTGTCCGCCTGCTGCAGCCCCTCGGGTAGCTCGATACCGCAGACTGCACCGCTGCGCTGATAATCCTTCCAGCCGGAACCGATGATGTAGCCGCGTACAATTGCCTCGACCGGCAGCGCCTTCAGTCGACGCACAATGATGGCGTGATCCTGGATCGGTTCACGCTCGGCAGGGTCCGGTAGCGCCTCCTCCAGCGTCATTTCGGCCTGATGGTTGGGGATGATCCCCTGAGTGCGCTCAAACCAGAAGTTGGAGACTGCCGTCAGTACCGCTCCCTTGCCGCTAATGGGAGTGGGCAGAATCACATCGAAGGCGGAGATGCGGTCGGTGGTCACAACCAGCATATGCTGCTCATCAATCTCGTAGATATCGCGCACCTTGCCCTTGTGAAGCAGGGGAAGTGAGGTGATATGGGTGTCAAAGACGGTATTCATGCGTGTTTAATCTCACGGCTGAAAAGTGCGGATTCTACCCCAATTCGGACCAGCCCAGTAGCTGCTCAACGATCAACAGGAGGGATGAATCGTGTGGCATCTACCGGAGGATAGAGGTATTTGTCCAGAATCTGCTGCAGTCTGCCAGACCTCCTCAAGCGTTCCACCCCTTCGGTAATCTCAGCGGCATACTGATGGGCATGGGGGGCATTGGGAGAGAAGGCGATATACATATTGTCGTCTGTATCGATACAACCCGCTTCCCGGATGCCCTTGATCCCGTTTTTGCGCAATACATGGTTGACGACCTGCCGATCCTCGGTGAATGCAGAAAAGCGACCTGCCAATGTCATCCTGACCAGTCTCAGTGTGGTATCACTATCAATAATACGACCCACCTTGCTGGGGTTGTTGCCATATTGCTTCAGATGTTCCATCAACACGCTGTTTCTGTCATAGCCGTAGTCCTGTACCAGTCCAAGGCGGACTTCAGCCAATGATGCAAGACCGCTGTAGTTCCAGCTGTTGTCGCTGGTTGTGAAATAGCAGGCCTCAATTTTCCCGATCGATGCCTCAGGGTAGATTAGATCCGGTGTGATTGGCTTGAGTGTGCCGACAAGCCCCACATAGCGGTCACCAGCCCGGATCTCCCTCAAGGCTCTGGACCAGGGCAGGTTTGTGTAGTGAACCTGATGACCATTCTCTTCTAGAATGGTACGGGTGATTTCCAGCATGAATCCCTCTTTGTCCGCACACACGTATGGGCAGTAGGGCTCTCCAGTCAGATAGATCTCATCTGCTGAAGCCAGCAGGGGGATAAAAAGCAGAGGGGCGAGCAGTAGTCGATGGAGCGGCATATGCGACAAGAAGGATAGCGGAAAATACGGTTATCAGACCATTTGATTATACTATGCACCCTTCTATCCATTGATGAGAGTAAGCAAACATGAGTAAAGAGATCATTTCGACGGATCGTGCCCCTCAGGCCATCGGCACCTATTCACAAGCGGTCAAGGTGGACAACACGGTATACCTCTCCGGGCAGATCCCGCTGGTGCCGGATACGATGGAGATGGTTGAGGGGGATATGGAGGCGCAGATCGTACGTGTGTTCGACAACCTGACCGCTGTGGCCGAGGCGGCAGGCGGCACATTGAATGATGTGGTGAAGCTGAACATCTTCCTCACCGATCTGGGCCACTTTGCACTGGTCAATGAGGTCATGGCACGCTATTTTGACCAACCCTATCCTGCGCGTGCGGCGATTCAGGCGGCAGCACTACCGAAGGATGCGCAGGTGGAGATGGATGCGGTAATGGTGATTGGGGCCTGAATAAGCGGCTGTTGAATCGGTTCTGCGCTGTTTCAGGTTATTTAACCAGCTTCATCGCTGAAACACTGATGTTGGAAAGGGCGTCACGCAATCCATCCAGATGAGGTCGGAGACTACCTAGTAACACCGTATTGGGTGGCAGCTTGCGGGAGAGGTAGGGGGTAATCTGCTCGAGTGCCCGTTCCGCATGGATCGAGATCTCCTCATAACCATGTGATGCCCCCGAACCACTGAGCTGCTGCAGTAGCCGGGTCAGCGCATCCAGTGCGGCGTGGTCGGCCCCCTTCTCATTGAGTGCATGCCAGCAGGTTTCAACCGTGACTCTTTGTTTGGGAAGCGTGCTGCGAAACTCGCTACGCAGCTCCTCTAGTTCATCCAGTAACTGCTGCTTCTCTGGATCATTCATTGGTGATGGCATCACCTATTTGGTCAGTGAGGCGAACAGGGTAGGCAGCTTCTCCGGCAGGCGCTCCACGTTATCGATCACCACAAACTGGTTGTCGAAGATGTCGCGCACATACTCATCGGCGTCGGGGTCAAGGGAGATGCAGTAGGGGTAGATCCCCAGCTCGTCCATCTCCTGTACCGCCTTGCGGGTATCGTGGATCAGCAGCTGGTCATCCTCGACATCTACATCCGAAGGCTCACCATCGGTGAGGATCAGCAGCAGCTTCTTGTCCGCCTTCTGCCCCTCCAGATAGTGGGCGGCATGGCGGATGGCGCCCCCCATGCGGGTAGAGTATGCCGCCTCTACTTTGGCCAGACGCGCCTTCACATCCTCGTCCCAGTGCTCGGTAAACCCCTTGATGTGGTGGTAGAGCACATTGTGGCGGGAGTTGGAGTGGAAACCGGCGATGGCGAACTTGTCACCCAGCTGTTCAATGGTCCAGGAGAGCAGGGCGGTCGCCTCCTGGCACAGCTCCAGAATGGTCTGGTTGGAACCGGGGACCATCTCGTTCAGCGATTCGGATAGATCAATCAGCAACATTACCGCGATATCACGGCCATCATTGCGGTGGTCCATATTGATCCGTGGGTCGGGTTGGGCACCACTCTTGAAGTCGATCAGTGAGCGAATGGCGACATCCAGATCCAGCTCGGAACCCTCTTCCTGATAGCGGATGCGGACATAGTTTTGTGGTTTCAGCAGATCGAGGATCTGCTTCATCCGCTTCACCAGCCCCTGGTGTTTCTCCAGCAGGGCATCGATCTTCGAGGCATCCCCGGAGGCGTGCTTGGCTTCATAGAGGGTGACCCAATCGAGCCGGTAGCTCTTGCTGTGGTAGTCCCACTCCTTGTAGTGGCGGGGAGGGAGCCCGTCAAGCTCCTTGTCTCCCTGTGGTCGGCGCGCCTCTTCAAACTGCTCCTCATCATCGCCATCCTCGTGATAGATCCACATGTGGCGGTTATCGTCACGATAGCTGATCTCGGTATCGGTGAAGCGGATATTGGGAAGCTGGTCGGCCTGGCGACGGGTTCGGGCCACAAATTGTGCCCCCAGTACCCCCATCTGCTGGGTGGAGTGCTCACCTGATTCCATCATCTCGTGGAAGCGGTTGGCAAATTCGTTGATCACCTCACTCTCGTAGCCATGGTCTGGATCGAGAATGGCGCGGGAGAGCATCGCGGTACGGTGGCGAATGCAGGACTCATGTTCATGGTTACAGCTCCCCTCGACCTGTGCAGGGTGCAGGGTAAGAAACAGCTTGCGTAGCCCGGGGTAGCGCTGCATCA
>CAYFOU010000152.1:0-7424 GCA_964344805.1 uncultured Piscirickettsiaceae bacterium
GCACGCGCCGGAAAATTGAGGGTTTGAGAATGAACTATGAAATATGCGGGCTAAATATTTGGAGTAGCCATGTCTGTAGATCAAACGATGGGACCAACAGTTGAAGCTGTTGTGAATGAAACGGTTCGGTTCACACCGGAATCTGCTGATGAAGTCAGGCAGATCACACTGCAGGTTGCTGATCCGGCATTTCGTTTCAAGGAGGGACAAAGTATCGGTGTGGTGATCCCTGGTCCTCATCCGTATGGTAGAGGTGATTTCATGCGGCGTTACTCCATAGCCAGTGAATATCCATCACAGGTTGGTGAAACCCTGGAATTCTCCATTCTGGTGCGACGCTGTTTCTATATCGATGAGGTAAATGGTGAACAGTATCCAGGTATTGCGTCCAACTACCTCTGTGACCGTAAACCGGGAGACAAGTTGGTGTTGACTGGCCCCTTCAGTAGTCCGTTCAAGATACCGACGGATAAGACGGCCAATTTAATGATGATCAGCACCGGGACCGGAATTGCGCCATTCCGGGCCTTTATCCGCCAGATCTACAGACAGCATGGAGGCTGGGAGGGCAAGGTCCGGCTGTTTTACGGAGCAACCTCTGGCATGGATCTGCTGTATATGAATGATATCAACAGTGATCTCAGCAACTATTATGATGAAGAGACCTTCGAGGCATTCAATGGGCTGGTTGAAAGGCCGTTGGCAAAGGAGGAGGAGGGACTGGAGCGCTCGTTGAGTGAGAATGCTGAAGAGATCTGGTCTTTGATCCAGCAGCCGAACAGTTTTGTCTATCTTGCCGGTCTGGAAAAGGTGTATGAGGTGTTCAATAGTGAGATGGAAAAGCTTGCTGGAAGCAAGGAAGCGTGGAGCAATCTGAGTGAACAGTTGCAACGCAAGGGCCGGTTGTCCACCTTGCTGTACAGCTGAATCCAAAAGGGCCGGTTGAATGACTCAACCGGCCCTTTTGAGGATATTGTCTTGAATCTATCCTATTCAGCTGGGGCAGCGGGTGCTGGCGCACGCGGTGCAGGTGGTGCATAGTAACGCTGTGCCGGCGCAGGAGCATACTGATGCATCGGGGCGTGAGGCATTGCAGGCATCTGCATCTGTGGATAAGGCATCGGGCCGTAACCGCCATAGCCGTAGCGAGGACCATAACCGTAGCCACCGTAACGGCGCCAATCCTCGTCGTCATCATCGTCCCACTCGTCCATCATCTCCTCCATCCAGTACATCGGAGTCCACTCTGGCCAGTCGTTGTCATCATAGTAGTCGTCCCAGCCATTGCTGCTACCGAACCAGCCAGCAGAGGCGCTGCTGGAGACCATCAGGGCAGCGGCAATCGCTGTAGAGAAGAGTGTCTTTTTCATTTCTTGGGTTCCCCTATTAGGTTAATGTGATATTGAGGGTTTGCCCCATTCTTGTCTGGAAGGTTGAAAGGTGTCAAGTGGTTCTGCAATTCTATACATATATGTTGCCAGGCTGTAATGGTAAATCGATTGTCAGCGGCCTGTTCTGGTGTTAGTTTGTTGCCAAGGGATGGCATAATGCTGTTCGATAGCCCAAATCAAATAATAAAGACCAGTAATGGACAGGAGTATGATGAAAAAGACCCAAAAGATTTCGCGCGCTCTCATGATGGGCGCTGCACTGGTGGTGACTACCGGTGCGCAGGCATTCAATTTTGATGATATGCGTGGCCCCTTCAAGGGGAACAACTGGGGGGGGATGCCCGATGGTCCTAACAGCATGAACTGGAATGGCCCCAGCTCTTGGGGGATGCCCAACAACTGGAATATGGGAAACCGTGGTGGAAACTGGGGTGGTCCGAGTGGTTGGGGACCTGACCGCTGGAACAGCCCATGGGGTAACAACAACCGTTGGGGAAATGGTCCCGGTGGATGGAACATGCCATGGGGCAACAGTGGTTGGGGAGGTAACAACTGGGGGCCCAATGGCTGGGGCAACAGTCCATGGGGTGGCAACAACACACCATGGGGAGGCTGGGGCAATAATCGAGGCTGGAGTGCCCCACAGATGTGGAATGGATATGGCCCACGCAAGCTGAAGCCATTGAAGCCGCTGAAGGATCTGCCACCACTGGAGGATCTGCCCCCGATTGAGGAGCGCTATCCGAAGCGACCAGCTGTTGCCGAGGCTGAGCCAGCTCCAGCCCCAGCCCCAGCAGAGGCTGCACCCGCTCCTGCTGCTGAATAGTCAGGGTAATAGAGGTAACGAAAAACGCCGCTCCATTCGGGGCGGTGTTTTTTGTTTGTTGGGTGCATGGTTTGCTCAATGGTATCTGCGCATCTGTCCAACCAGTACCCCCTGTATCTGCACTTGATCGGGGTTGTAGTGGAAGGGTTCCATGGTGGCGTTGGCGGGATGAAGCACTACTTCTCCGGGGCGTTGCTCCAATGTTTTCAGCGTTGCCTCTTCCCCCTCAATCAGTGCTACCACGATCTGCCCGTTACGGGCACTGTTGCGCTGTTCGATGACCACATGGTCTCCATCCAGAATCCCCTCTTCGATCATTGAGTCGCCCTCTACCTGTAGCACATAACAGGTGTTGGTGGTGCGCAATTGAGCAGGGACTTCAATCCGTTCACTGTCCTCAATTGCCTCGATCGGCAGACCGGCAGCAATCTTGCCAACGAAGGGGAGAGTATCTACATGCTCTTCTTCTGCGGCGGATTCCTGTTTCAAGCGAATGCCACGGTGAAGTCCCTCGATCGGTTCCAGCAGGCCGACATCAATCAGCGCATGAATATGCTTGTGGAGTGAGCCGCGTGACTTGAGTCCCAGGTGGTGACAGAGCTGATCCAGTGTTGGGGGGGCATCCCGAAAGGTCTCCTGATGATCAACCAGATATTGATAGACCTCGCGCTGTTTGCGGGTAAGTGCCTCTTTCATGTTTTTTGGCTCCATTGTAAAAAAGTGCCGCGTTCTCTTTTTGTTCTGCTATGATAACTGGAAAACAAATCAAGAACAAGGGGAGAGAAAGCAATGAATACATCCAATCTGCATCTATTGATTCCAAAAAATCAGCGCCCGGTCTGGGGAGAGGGGCTGGAGAAGATCTCTTTTGTTGCAGAGGAGATGGTGGAGATTCCCCTGCTGGGGCGGGTGACGGCCGGACTGCCAATCGAGGCGGTAGAGCAGCAGGAGCGGGTCTCGGTACCGGTCAACATGGTGCGCAAGGATACCTATGCACTGCGGGTGGTAGGGGATTCGATGATTGAGGACAACATCCTTGATGGGGACCTGATTGTGGTGGAGCGCAAGGAGAGCGCCTCCAATGGGCAGTCGGTAGTGGCGATGATCAATGATCAGGAGGTGACACTGAAAAAACTCTATATCGAATCGGATGGGGTCCGGTTGCAGCCTGCCAACGCCTCGATGGCACCGATCTATCTGCGCAATGAGGATGTGAAGATTCTGGGGATTGTCTCGGCGGTGATTCGGCAGCCATAACCATGAGGGGTTATTTGAAAGCGATTCTTATTTGCAGTATTCTTAATCGGGGATATTAAAAATATTATAACTCGATCATGCAGAGCCGAGTGATAGAGTCATCCGGTTTTGAATGGCTGCAAAAGAGAGTCGAAATACCATGAAATTACAGTTGAGAGGGCGTCTGCTGTCGGGCTTCCTAAGCGTTGCACTGCTGGTGTTGCTGACCGGAGGGGCTGGTATCTTTCTGATTGATCAAGTTTCAAAGACCACGGCGCAGGTACTGGATGACAAGAAGCCGCTGGAAGAGAATGCGATGCGGCTGGTGCTCTCGATCGAGCGCTCCATCGGCCTCTCGCGCGACTATGTACTCAACTTTGACTATGACCATGGAGATATGTTGCTGGAGCAGATTGATGCAGAGAACATCAATGTCTTCAGTCTGATCGAATTCATGGAATACGCAGACTCGATTGCTGAAGAGCTGGGGCAGGTCAAATCACTCTATGAGGAGTTTGTCGAGATCAAGGAAGAGCTGGTTGAGATCCATGATGAGCGAATGCTCTACAGCTTTACCTTTGATGAAAAGGAGACCGATCTCAAAACCTTTATCCTGCAGCAGCGCATTGCCCTCAATGACTGGCTCGATGCGCTGGCGCTGGCCGCCAAGATCAACTCCTCCTTCAAGGGAGGGCTGGATGTCGAGCAGAGTGACTATATCCGCTGGCTGAGTGAATTTGAGGCAGAAGATGAGGCGCTGCAGAAGCTGCTGAATGAGTATGCGCAGACCCATCGCAAGCTCTATGAGCTGGCCAACAAGATTGAGCAGGCCCCTGGTGACAAGAAACTTTCACACTATGAGTGGGGCAGCTTCATGCTGGTGGGGAGTGCCAAAAAGCGGCTTGATGCAATTGTGCAGCATGTGCTCCCTGTAGTGGATGGGCTGCAGGCACAGGAGCGAGAGACGGTAGAGCAGATGAATCTCTCGGCAGAGAAGATCGAGAAGGGCATCCATCTGCTGCGTGAGGTGATTGCCAAGGAGGTTGAACTTTCGCGGGAACACCTCAGTGAAACCGAGACCCTGGCGTGGAGCATGTTGATTGCGGCCTCGATCATCGGAGTGGTGCTGGCGATCCTGATTGCGCTCTATATTGCACGCAGTGTGGTCAACCCGGTGAAGGCGCTGATGGGGGTGATGCGTAGCGTCAGTGAAGAGGGGGACTTTACCCAGCGAATGGAGAATCCGCCTGCAGATGAGATCGGGCAGATGGCCAATACCCTCAATGCACTGCTCGACTCCCTGCAGGCCGCGATTGGCGAGATTGGTGAGGTGATGGCCGCTTCGGCAGAGGGCAATTTCAGCCAGCGGGTTCACTCCCCGCTGAATGGCGATCTGGACCGTCTCAAGCGCTCCATCAATGGTAGTGTTGAGCGTACTCAGGGGGCGATTCATCGGGTCAACAGCGTGATGAAGGCGGTTGGATCCGGGCACTTCGATCAGCGTATTGAGGAGCAGTTTGGTGGTGAACTGCACACCTTCCGCAATACCGTCAATGGTGCACTCGATAGTCTGCAACAGATGACTGAGAATCTGGTGCAGGTAATGGAGGCGATTGTTGATGGCGATTTCCGCTATCGCATGAGTGGCTCCGAGGGGAGTGAGATCGAGCAGCAGGTTAACCGGGCGATGGAGTCGATGGAGCAGGTGATCCGGGATGTGGCAGAGGTGATGGGGGCCATGGCACAGGGGGATCTGACCCACGATATCCGGGGCAATTACCCAGGACAATTGGCAGCGCTGGTTAATGCCATCAATGAATCGGTCAGTAATCAGCGTGATATTGTCAGTCAGGTACGAGACAGTGCCCGAGCCATCCAGCATGGCGCCAGTGAGATTGCGACCGGGAATAATAGCTTGGCACATCGTACCACCGAACAGGCTGCCTCGCTGGAGGAGACGGCAGCGAGTATGGAGCAGATGTCAGGTACGGTGAAGATGAATGCCGACAATGCGCAGATGGCGAGTGAGCTGGCGGCCAATGCCAAAGGGGAGGCCGGAGTGGGAGGGCAAGTGGTCAATGATGCAGTGGTGGCGATGGAGCGCATCAATGAATCCAGCACCAAGATCTCCGATATCATTACCCTGATTGACGGGATTGCCTTCCAGACCAATCTGCTGGCACTCAATGCGGCGGTAGAGGCGGCCCGAGCCGGTGAACAGGGGCGCGGATTTGCGGTGGTTGCCGGAGAGGTGCGCACTCTGGCGCAGCGCTCTGCCGAGGCGGCCAAGGATATTACCCTGCTGATTGAGGAGAGCGCAAAACGAGTCAATGAGGGGAGCCAGTTGGTCAGCCGCAGTGGTGATATGCTCGATACCATCCAGCACTCGATCAAGAAGGTCAATGATATTGTCGGTGAGATTGCATCTGCGAGTCAGGAGCAGGCGCAGGGGGTTTCTCAGGTCAATAACGCCATCTCCAAGCTGGAGGCGGTTAACCAGGAGAACAGTGCGTTGGTGGAAGAGGCTGCCGCCTCAAGCCAGTCAATGGATCAGCAGGCCGTCTCGCTGGCCCGTCAGGTAGATCTGTTCCGGCTGGATCGGGGTGGAGAAGATGCCTCCCTACAAGAGCCATAGCAGTGCAGCATAGCGGGCAATCTTCCCGGCAGCGATAAACAGCAATGCGGGCAGGAAGGTGATACGAAACCACCCTGCTGCGAGGCAGAGCCCATCTCCCACAATCGGTAACCAGGAGAGCAGAAGTGCCGGTGCCCCATATTGCTGTATCCACTCCACAGCCTTGGGGTGTACCCGGTTTTGATACCGACTCCAGCGCTGTGCGGCAAACAGTCCAATGGCCCATGTGGTGAGCCCTCCCAGAGTATTCCCTGTGGCGGCGCTGAGTAACAGCTCCAGTTCACTATAAGTGCCCTGCTGGTCAAGCCAGACAAGCAGGGCTTCAGATCCCCCCGGTAGCAGTGTTGAGGAGAGCAGCGCCGAGAGGAAGAGTGTGTAGAGGGGGTTTAAATCACCAATATCCATACTGGTTTTTATCTGGGCGTCTCACTATACGTCCTGATTACTCTGGTAGACTCCATCAGTATGCTCTTCTTGGTATTGACAAAAAAAGATCATAAATCGATTACCATGGAGTTGAATTATCTCTATTTAACAATGGCTATTGTAAAAAAACTTTACTACGAATGAGATTGATTCTATTCTTGGGCAAGTTCGGTGCCTCCGGTTTGAAAAGGGTAGACTGAATGTTTGAAAAGGTTATTGCTGTATTTAATAAGTTGATAAATCATGTTAAGGGAGAAAATAATGTTTAAGAAGATTGCCTCAACACTATTGGTTGTTTCTGCGCTCTTTTCATCGGCGGCCTTTGCCGAGGTGATGGATACCGCCAAGTTCAAGGGGATTGCAACGGATATCATTAAAGAGTCGATGAAGGGAGAAAGTGCCAATATTGATGCGATGATTCAGAAAAATGAGACCTTGATCCAGATGGGAATCAAGGGCAGTCGTGCCTATGCTGCATCCAACCCTGAGTTTGCCAAGCTGTTGACGCTGACCGCTGATAATGCTGATGCAATGAAGGCGATGTCCTTGGATCAGATCGAGGAGGAGTGGCATGAATTCGGCTTCCTCTCCAGTCACGGTATTGATGCCGAGGCGATTGAACACTTTGGTGCGGCGATCAGCCTGATGGACTCCATTGTTCACCCTGCCACTGCAATCATTGCGCTGCGTACCTACAAGCAGGAGCCGGATGAGGAGCTGCTGGAGCAGGTCAAGGCCGAGCTTTCAGAGGTATTGGAACATTTGAAACATATCCATTAGTTTTATATTTTTCCAGGGTATTCAGACCGTGAGGCCATACGCAAGTATGGCCTCTTTTTTTAATTTCGGTTTTATCTATGACCTAAATCCTGCAAACCTGTTTTTTTGCAGGCATTGGGTGCCCGGATCC
>CAYFOU010000153.1:0-7385 GCA_964344805.1 uncultured Piscirickettsiaceae bacterium
ATCCCCTTTTAGGGGTTATATCAATCCCACCCCCTTTGGGGGTGGATTTTTTAGTTAACTTCTGTAAATTTAAGAATCAAGTACTTTCAGAAAGGCCAATGGCAGCTTGTCATTGGCCTTTTTGCTGCCTGTGACTGTTAAGGTTCTCTTAAAATAATATTGATAGAAATCAAGACCATCTCTGGATTGAGGTAGAATCAGCGGATGGTAAAACAACCCCAAATTATTTTGGCCTCCGCCTCCCCACGACGGGCCGAATTGTTGGCCCAGATCGGTGTCCATTTTCAGCAACAGGTTGCCGATATCGATGAGTCGATTGGTGATGAGCAGGCTGAAGAGGCGGTAGTGCGTTTGGCGACGGAGAAGGCCCTGCACATCTACAAACAGGAGAAAGACTATCCGCTTCCGGTATTGGGTGCTGACACCATTGTGGTGGATGGTAAGGCTGTCCTGCAAAAACCCGATTCGGCACAGTCCGCGATGCAGATGCTGCAGCAGTTGAGTGGGCGTACCCACCGGGTGATGAGTGCGGTGGCGCTTGCCACGGCAGAGGGGGTGGAACATGCGCTCAATATCAGTGAGGTCACCTTTCGGGAGATCAGTGAGGCGGAGCAGTTGGCTTACTGGAGCAGTGGTGAACCGGCAGACAAGGCGGGTGGTTATGCCATTCAGGGAATGGGAGCGATCTTTGTAGAGCATCTGCAGGGGAGTTATTCAGGGGTAATGGGATTGCCGCTGTTTGAGACGGCTCAATTGCTGCAACGGGTAGGAGTAAAAGTGTTGTGAGTACGGAAATTCTGATCAATGTAACCCCCCGCGAGACCCGCTCTGCACAGGTAGAGAACGGGGTGCTGCAGGAGATCTACATCGAGCGCCGCAACCATCTGGGGATGGTCGGCAATATCTACAAGGGGAAGGTGAGCCGGGTGCTGCCGGGGATGCAGGCAGCCTTTGTTGATATTGGCCTGGAGCGTGCTGCTTTCCTCCATGTCTCCGATATCGTGCCGCAGGAGGTGCGGGAGGAGATCGAGTGTGAACAGGAGCCTGCGCAGATTACTGATCTGGTCTCCGATGGGCAGGAGCTGCTGGTGCAGGTGGTGAAGGATCCACTGGGGACCAAGGGGGCGCGGTTGACGATGCAGGTTTCGATCCCGTCGCGCTATCTGGTCTTCATGCCTCAGGTGCAGTGCATGGGGGTCTCCCAGCGTATTGAGGAGGAGGGGGAGCGAGAGCGGCTGCGTGAGGTGATTCAGCAGGCGGTGGCCGAAGGGGGGTATGGCGGCTTTATTGTCCGTACTGCGGGGGAAGGCATTCCAGAGCAAGACTTGCGTCATGAGGCGAAGCTGCTCTACAAAATGTGGGCCTCGGTACAGGAGAGTGGCAAGCAGCAGAAGGCGCGCTCGCTGGTGCATCAGGATCTGCCGCTGGCGCTGCGCATCATTCGTGACCAGCTCAAGGACAATGTGGAGCGGGTGCGGATCGACTCGCGTCGTTCCTGGGAGCAGTGTCGTGACTTTGCTGCCCGTTTCAACCCGGAGCTGGCCTCGCGAGTGGAGTACTACCCTGGTGAGTGCCCGATCTTTGATCTCTACTCGGTGGAGGATGAGATCCAGAAGGCGCTGCAGCGCAAGGTGCCGCTAAAATCGGGGGGCTATCTGATCATCGACCAGACCGAGGCGATGACCACCATTGATGTCAATACCGGCTCCTTTGTAGGGCATCACAATCTGGAAGAGACCATCTTCAAGACCAATCTGGAGGCGACCCAGGCGATTGCCCGACAACTGCGTCTGCGCAATCTGGGGGGGATCATCATCCTCGATCTGATCGATATGGAGGATGAGCAGCATCGCCAGCAGGTGATGCGTTCGCTGCAGAAGTATCTCGATCAGGACCATGCTCGCACCCACATCAGCGAGGTCTCCGCGCTGGGGCTGGTGGAGATGACCCGCAAGCGTACCCGTGAGAGCCTGGAACATGTGCTGTGCCAGACCTGCCCCACCTGTGAGGGGCGTGGCTATCTGAAGACCCCGGAGACGGTCTGCTACGAGATCTTCCGTGAGATCATCCGTGAGGCGCGCCAGTATGAGGACTCCCGTGAATTTCTGGTGCTGGCGGCACAGGAGATCACCGATCTGCTGCTGGATGAGGAGTCGACCAGCCTGGCGGAACTGGAGGAATTTATCGGCAAGCCGGTACGGCTACAGGTGGAGACCCTCTACACCATTGAGCAGTTTGATGTGGTACCGGTATAGTGTGATGGTGCAGAGGATGTAGCCAATGGTTACCCGATTTTTGCGCAGTCTCTGGGGTACCTTCTGGATACTCTTCTCTACATTGCTGATTGGTGCTGCGGTTGTGGTGGTGTTGTTGCGAGTCACCCTGCCGGATGTGGGGCTGTTCAAGAGTGATCTGCAGCAGTGGATTGAGGCACAGACCGGGATTGTGGTCGATATCGGAGAGATCAAGCTGACGCTGGATGGCCGCTTCCTGCAGCTTGCAACCTATCGGGTCAAGGTGCTGGAGCCGACCTCGCGAACCCCTGAACTCTCCTTTGGACGTGGTGAGGTCTATATCGACCTGGTGCAGTCTCTGCGTAAAAGAGAGATTGTGACCACACACTTTGCCATCCATCAGCCTAGACTGGAGGTGGTCCATCGGAGTGATGGCAGTTTCCAGATTGGGAATCTGGAGGGGGAGGCACCGGTTCCGGTTGAGTTGATCGGCTGGCTGCTGAATCAGCCACAGCTGCGGATTGAGGATGCGGAGTTGCTACTGCGTGAGGAGCGGCTGGCTGCGCTGGATTGGCACCTTCGTCGTGTTGATCTGGCGTTGATCAACTCAGGGTATCGCCATCAGGCCAGTGGGCGCATGGTATTGAATGGGCATGAGCAGCCGGTTGAGATGGAGCTGGAGTGGTTTGGTGATCTGCTCAATCCGCGAGGGTGGGATGGACAGATCCATCTGCGGGGAGAGAAGCTGGCGCTGCTTGCACTGATTGGAGGGGAGCAGAACCCGCTACGGGGGGTGGTGCAGGGGGAAGCCAATCTGGAGTTCTGGGGGGAGTGGCTCTCCGGCCATCTGGAGAAGGCGCGGGGGAGTCTGCGCCGGGATCCACGCTTCTTCAATATGCCGGGACTTGCATCGGGAGAGTTCTTCTGGAAGAAGCAAGGGGAGCGATCATGGCGCCTGCAGATGGAACAGTTGGCATGGGGGGGGGCGCAGGAGCAGGAGCGCAGCAGCCATCCCAGCTCTGCTGTGGTGATTCACAAGCCTGGACCTCAAGGGCAGGATCTGTTGATGGGGGCAGTGGACCATGTTCGTCTGGTGGCATCTCCCGAACAGTCGGGTCTCTATGCGACGCTGGATCAGGGGAATGGTGGGGTGAAGGTCGCTGGAGATCTGCGTCAGCTCAAGTTCCGCTCTTTTCCAAATGAGGGGGGGCTGTTGAATGGTGTGGAGGTAAAAGTGGTGCTGGACCGGCTCTCTGCACAGGGGATTGAGCAGATGGCCGGGTATGGAATTGCGGGGGTGAGTGGTCTGCTTCACCTAAATCAGCAGCAAGGCTACTTTATTCCGGCCAGGGGGAGGATCAGTATGAGGTTGGGATCACTCTATCCTGAGCCACAACAGCTGAATCTTCATCAGGGGGTTGCTCATTGGGAGAGGCACCCCGCCGGGGTCATTGTTACTCTGGAGCGCCTGTTGGCCGAGTGGGGAGGGATTCTGCTGGGTGGTGGTGCGCAGGTGTTGGCGCCAGCCTCTGGCGGGGCACCTGTAGTTGATCTGAGGATGGAGATGAAGGCGCAGCGGGTTACCGATGTGGTAGAACAGTTGCCTGTGCCGGAGTTGGACCCAGAATTGCTGAGCTGGCTCCAGCAGGCATTGCTTTCCGGCTCGGTGGATTATGGGGTAATGAAAATACAGGGACCGCTGGACCGGCGTTTTCCCTATGAGGCGGGAGGGGGGACCTTCGAGGTCGAGCTCGATCTGGGAGATGTCTATCTGCAGTTTGATCCGGAGTGGCCCACCATTACTCACAGCCAGGCACGTCTCAGTTTCTACAATGAGCGGATACGGGTTGCACTGAGTGAGGGCAAACTGGATGGGCACCCGATCCACAATATTGTTGCCAATGGCTTTACCGTAGGGGAGGAGCCGGTGGTAGTGCGTGGACAGATTGTTAGTGATAGTGCCAAATTGCTGCGTACACTGGAGCAGACACCGTTGCGAGAGGAGGCACGCGAGATCAATGCTGCACTGGCGCTGGATGGGTATGCGCTGCTTGATCTGGATGTGACGGTTCCACTGAGCGATGATCCTGAACAGGTCAAGGGGCGGGTTGAGTTGCATGACAATACCCTGATGATACGAGATATCGGACTCAGTGCGCAGCAGCTCCATGGCAATATCGACTTCAGTGATGAGGGGGTTGCAATTGACGGGATGATTGGTGAAATGCTGGGTGGTCCCATGCGGTTGACGGCATTTACCGCAGAGTCGGAAGCACGTCAGCAGGTGGTGGTCAATGTGGAAGGGGATCTGCAGGGGGAGGCGTTGAAACGGTGGATGAAGCTGAAGCCGGTACAGCGAGCGCTGTTTGAGGGGCGGGAGGCGACCCATTGGGAAGGGCGTATTGTGGTTGATGAAGAGGATCTGGTGCTCCATCTTCACTCTGCGCTGGAGGGCATTCTGTTGAGAACACCAGCGCCACTGAACAAGGAGGGTGATGAGTCCTGGCCTACCTCATTGACGATGAAAATGCATCAGGGAGAGGTGCATGACTTGAGGATCTCCTCTCCTCGACATCTTTTTGCAGCGCTCAAACATCGTGAGATGGGGGATGAGCGTCCACCGGAGTGGAGCGGACAGATCCGTGTTGGAGACCTCTCCAGAGAGATTTCACCAGAGGCATTGAGTCGTAATGTCACCCTGCAGGGGGTGTTTGAGCAGATCAATCTGGATCAGTGGTATGCCCTCTGGAAAGAGCAGCTGGAGCAGGAGCAGACCAGAAACCTCTCCCGCTTCAGGGTGGATCAGATGTTGTTGCTGGCGGATCAGGCGGAGCTGTTCCAGCAGCAACTGAACAACCTCTCTCTGGTGATGCATCTGGATTCGAGTGATCACTGGGGGATTGGGGTCAGCAGTGATCAGGTGGAGGGAAAGATTCGGGTGCCAGCGACGACCCGGGAGACGCTGGAGGTGGATCTCAACTATTTGCGGCTTGCAGATGAGGATGAGGGTGGAGAGGATGGCAGCCTGCAGATCGATCCATCGCAGTTCCCGCCAATGCGGGTGAGTAGCCAGAGTACCTGGATCAAGGGGATCGATTTTGGCAAGCTCTCGCTGCAGGCCCACCCCACTGAATATGGGGTGATCATTGATCAGGCCAAACTGGATTCTCCGGTGATGCAGGCAACAGCAAAGGGGAGCTGGGTGCAACGTGATCATCTGGTTGAGTCCCGATTCACGATTGATGTCACCGGAGATCAGTTGGGGGCGATTCTGGGGCAGTTTGGCTATGGTGGAGAGATCGACCAGGGCAAGAGTGTGATCCACCTCTCGGCAGCGTGGCCCGATACACCGCTTGACTTCTCACTGGAGAAGATGAGTGGTGAGCTGGAGGTCTCGGTGGAGAAGGGGCATCTGAAGAATGTAGATCAGGGGGTGGGGCGTGTGTTTGGACTGCTCGGTATCCATACCCTGGTACGGCGGTTGACGCTCGACTTCTCCGATATTACAGACAAGGGGTTCGCCTTTGATACCATAGGCGGTACTTTCATGGTCAGTGAAGGAGATGCGCATACCCGCAATCTGGTGATTGATGGTACTGCGGCGACCATCAAGGTGGCTGGACGTACTGGACTGGTGGCGCAGGATTACGATCAGATCGTCTCGGTCAGCCCGAAGATTTCTGAAACCTTGCCTGCAACGGGTGCGCTGGTAGGTGGTCCGGCGGGTGCAGCAGTGGGTTCGGTGCTGCTGCTCTACCAGAAGCTGTTTCAGCAGGAGGGGCTGGCGGTGACCCGTTATCGGTTGACCGGCGGTTGGGAGGATCCTCAACTGGAGGAGATCCGCCCCAAGGCCCCGGTGAGTGAACCGAGCATATTGGAATAACAGTGGAGTTACAGATTTAATGGATTCATTTGAACAGGTCTCTCAGGTGCTGTTGGCGCCGGGAGAGGTCTCACAAGAGGTGATCGGCAAGACGCTGCACCACATGATGGAGCGGGGAATGGACTTTGCCGACCTCTACTTTCAGCAGAGCCACCACGAGTACTGGTCGCTGGAAGATGGGGTGGTACGCGATGCCAGCTACGATATCGATACCGGTGTCGGGGTGCGGGCGATTCAGGGGGAGAAGACCGGCTTCTCCTACTCCGATGAGATCACCGCTGCTGCATTGATGAAGGCGGCCGATGCTGCACGTATCATCTCCAGAGGGGGAAAGAGCGGCAGGGTTCAGGTGCCTGCACGGGGCAATGGCGTGCATCAACTCTACGATGCCAACAATCCGCTCACCTCGATCAGTGCGGAACAGAAGGTGGAGATGCTGCGCAACCTCGATCAATGGGCGCGTGCAGCCGACCCACGGGTGATGCAGGTGATGGCTTCGCTCTCTGCGGCCTATGATCTGGTGCTGGTGGCGGCCAGTGATGGCACCTTGGCAGCCGATATCCGTCCGCTGGTGCGTCTCAATGTTTCGGTAATTGCCGAGCAGAACGGGCGACGTGAGAACGGCTCCTCCGGCTTTGGTGGACGTTCCGACTTCTCACTGCTGCTGGAGGGGGATCGTGCCGAGGCCCATGCCAGGGATGCGGTGCGCCAGGCGCTGGTCAATCTGGAGGCGGAAGATGCCCCTGCCGGGACCATGGAGATGGTGCTGGGCAATGGTTGGCCCGGTGTGCTACTGCATGAGGCGGTCGGTCATGGGCTGGAGGGGGACTTCAATCGCAAGGGGACCTCGGCCTTCTCCGGGCGTATCGGTGAGCAGGTGGCGAGCCCGCTATGTACCGTAGTTGATAATGGCACGCTGGCGGGGCGACGGGGATCGCTGAATATCGATGATGAGGGCACCGAGACCGAGAATACGGTGCTGATTGAGCGTGGCAAGCTGAAAGGCTACATGCAGGACAAGACCAATGCCCGTTTGATGGATACCGTTTCTACCGGCAATGGACGGCGTGAATCGTATGCCCACCTGCCCATGCCGCGAATGACCAACACCTACATGTTGCCGGGTGAGCATACCCGTGAGGAGATGATCGCCTCGATGGAGCGTGGCATCTACGCGGTCAACTTTGGTGGGGGGCAGGTCGATATCACCTCCGGCAAGTTCGTCTTCTCCGCCAATGAGGCCTATCTGGTGGAGAAGGGGGAGATCA
>CAYFOU010000154.1:0-2538 GCA_964344805.1 uncultured Piscirickettsiaceae bacterium
TAACAGTAACGCTTGACTGTAAAGGATGAAACGGTATTCTCTGATGACAAATACATTTTTTCATCTGCTACAGGTCATTATTCGAATGAAACGCAAGATTCTTCTTAGCACATCCATTGTGGCTATCATTACAGGATGCTCAACAGACCCTGCTTTGGTAGAGGGGGGCAATGAGGGCTACAAAACCGGATTTGTCCACGGATGCGACAGTGGAGCCACAAACAACCACCCTTTCTATGTCTATCAAAAAGACATCCAGCGCTTCACAAAAGACGCCGCCTATTATCAAGGTTGGAATAAAGGGTATGCTGAATGCAAAGACTCTACCATTTTTCAATCAACAGGCATGATGAAACCGAGGGATATCGAAGAGTTCCCGGAGCTGGGCAAATAGACAGCAGGTTTTTCTCAACGAAGCCCAATGAGATTAATCTGAAAACAGTGACGAAACCAATCGATTGGCATGACTCGGTAACTCTAAACTGAACTCGCTTTTGTGCATCCCATAGAGAAGCACATCGTGCTCTGCACCATCCAAGTAATAATCTTTTCTCAAGAGGCCCTCTCTTTGAAAGCCTAATTTTTCATAAAGAGCAACAGCAGGAGCATTCTTCGCAACCACCTCTAACGAAACCTTCCTTAAGTCCAGTCCATTAAAGGCATAATCCAGCATCAGAGCACAGCTGACAAAGCCAATCCCTCGACTCTGAAAACGCTCTTCACCAATATAGACCGTCAGCTTCGCCTTTCTCTGAAAATGGTTCAGAGCATGTAAATTGATTATACCAACCGCTTCATTTTGAAAATAAATTGCGTATGCAACCTCACTTTGCGCATTAGAATCGGCCAATGATGCCAACCACTTTGCTGCCGTTGAGCGCTGCATCGGGAAACGAAAGCCTTTGATTGAGTCCCTGAGCCGAACATTGTTCTGCCAAGCATAAATTTTTTCAACACTGATGGTATCTATCGTACATAACACAACAGATTGCCATTCATATCGGGCCATCATCAATATGCATCCTGTTTAACCAGTTTGTGGTATTAACCTCACATTATTCAGGGGTTCCTTAAAGCTGACTCACATCCCGCACCGCACCACGTGCAGCACTGGTGGTCATCGCTGCATAGGCCCTGAGTGCAGCAGAGACCTGTCGATCCCGATCAACAGGTTTCCACGCCTGCTCCCCCTTCGCCTCCATCGCGGCACGACGGGCAGCCAGCTCCTCATCGGTAAGCACCACCTTGATCGAGCGGTTGGGGATACTGATCTCAATGGTGTCCCCCTCCTCCAACAGACCAATCGCTCCCCCTTCTGCCGCCTCCGGTGAGGCGTGGCCAATCGACAACCCTGATGTACCTCCAGAGAAACGCCCATCAGTCAGCAGCGCACACGCCTTGCCCAACCCCTTCGACTTCAAATAGCTGGTAGGGTAGAGCATCTCCTGCATTCCCGGACCACCGCGTGGCCCCTCGTAGCGGATGATTACCACATCACCGGCACTGATCCTGTCATTGAGAATTGCATCCACCGCATCATCCTGACTCTCGAAGATACGGGCTGGACCGGTGAAGTCGAGAATGGATTCATCCACACCAGCCGTCTTCACAATACAGCCATCTTCAGCGATATTGCCGTAGAGTACTGCCAATCCACCATCCTGACTGTAGGCGTGGGCACCATCACGGATACAACCGTTATGGCGGTCCCGATCCAGTTCCTCGAAACGTTTCTCCTGGCTGAAGGCCTGCTGGGTCGGCACATTACCGGGTGCCGCCTTGTAGAGCCGCTCCACCTGCGCATCATTGGTATGGAGGATATCCCACTGGTTCAACGCCTCACCAATGGTTTTGGCATGGACCGTGCCCTGCAGCGGATGGAGCAGCCCCTGGCGCTCCAGCTCTCCTAGAATCGCCATCACCCCACCAGCACGATGGACATCCTCCATATGGTAGTCGGGCGTAGAGGGGGCCACCTTGCAGAGATGGGGCACCTTGCGCGACATGCGGTCCATATCCTCCATGGTAAAGTTGACCTCCGCCTCTTCTGCCGCTGCCAGAAGGTGAAGTACGGTATTGGTAGATCCCCCCATCGCAATATCCAATGCCATCGCATTCTCAAATGACTTGAAGGTAGCAATGGAACGGGGAAGTACCGCATCGTCATCCTGCTCATAGTAGCGTTTGGCAAGATCAACGATACGACGCCCCGCCTCCAGGAACAGCTCCTTGCGATCGGCATGGGTCGCCAGCAGTGAACCGTTACCGGGCAGTGCCAGCCCCAATGCCTCAGTCAGGCAATTCATTGAGTTGGCGGTAAACATCCCGGAACAGGAGCCACAAGTGGGGCAGGCAGAACGCTCCATCTCATAGACATCTTCATCAGAGACGTTATCATCGGCCGCAGAGACCATCGCATCGACCAGATCGAGATGCACCTCCTTGCCCTGAATATGGGTCTTGCCCGACTCCATCGGACCACCAGAGACAAAGATCACCGGGATATTGAGGCGCAGTGAGGCATTGAGCATTCCCGGG
>CAYFOU010000154.1:2548-7341 GCA_964344805.1 uncultured Piscirickettsiaceae bacterium
GGTGATCTTGTCACAGTTGGAGATACAGACCATCGCATCAGCACAGTGGGCATTGACCATATACTCCACCGAGTCGGCAATAATCTCTCGAGAAGGGAGGCTGTAGAGCATGCCACCATGGCCCATCGCAATCCCGTCATCGATGGCAATGGTATTCATCTCCTTGGCGATCCCCCCCGCATTCTCGATCTCACGCGCCACCAACTGCCCCATATCCTTCAGGTGCACATGGCCCGGCACAAACTGGGTAAAGGAGTTGACCACCGCAATGATCGGCTTGCCGAAGTCCTCATTCTTCATCCCGGTGGCACGCCACAGGGAACGGGCTCCAGCCATATTTCTGCCATGGGTGGTGGTTCTGGAACGGTATTCAGGCATCAGTCAACACTCCTGCATCTGATAAAATAGGGTTCAAAATAGACGCCACAGTATACCTTGCCCCCCCTATGAGCACAGCCCAGCCACAAAAAAATCCCCTCCCCAACGTCGGCCTGCTCCGGCGCCTGTTTGCGATATTCTACGACGCCCTGCTACTGCTGGCACTGCTGATGGTAGCAACTGCCATCGGCCTCACCTTTACCGGTGGAGAGGCGACCGATCCAAACAATCCACTGATGACCACCTGGCTCTTCTTTGTCACCTTCTTCTACTTCGCCTGGCCCTGGATGAACACCGGCCAGACCCTGGGGATGAAGACCTGGCGTATCCGTCTGGAGCGGATTGATGGTAAACCACTAACCCTGTGGCACGTACTGCTACGCTTTATCAGCGCCATCCCATCCATTGGTATCGGAGGTCTGGGACTCTTCTATATGCTGATCAACAAGGACAAGCTGGCACTACACGACAAATTCTCGGAGACCCGCATGGTCGATATCAAACAGCTGAAGGATGAGTAACCACACTTCCGCATCCAATCGACTGATCGCCCTCGGTGCCATCAACGCACTGCTAGCCGTTGCGCTGGGCGCCTTTGGTGCTCATGGACTACAGGGAGTCTTGAGCGAAAAGGCACTACAGACCTGGCACACCGGTGTCGACTATCATGCCTACCATGCTCTGGGGCTGCTGCTGATTGGCCTGTTGAGCCAATCCACCCCCTCCATCCTCCGCGCCGGTTACTGGATGCTGGCCGGCATCCTCCTCTTCTCCGGTAGCCTCTACCTACTCAGCCTCACCGGGATCAAACTACTGGGGATAGTTACCCCGATCGGCGGCACCTGTTTCCTCATCAGTTGGGGGCTGGTGGTCTGGCACACGCTGCACCCAAAACCCTCGCCGGAGGAGCACAATTCTGTGTAGAATGGAAAGACCCCATTTAGAACAAGGATGTAAACCATGGCCAAAGTACATGAAGTAATGACCCCAGCCCCCACAATGATCGAAGAGAGCGCCTCTCTTTACGAAGCACGCAAGATGATGGCAGAGCTCCATTTTCGTCATCTTCCGGTATCCAATGATGAGGGAGAACTGGTCGGACTCTTCACCCAGCGCGATCTGCTCGCCTGTACCGTGTCCATACTCGCCGATGTTGATCAGGATGCGCAGAATGAACTGGAACAGGGGATTCCGATTCATGAAGTGATGACCACCGAGCTGGTTGGCATTCAACAGGACTCAGATGTGATCGAGGCTGCCGACTATTTCCTCGAACACAACCACAGCTGCCTGCCAGTGATGGATGGTCAGGTGCTGGTCGGCATTCTCACCGAGGTGGACTTTATCAAGCTGAGCAAAAAACTACTGTCTTGATATATACTCCTAAAATCTTTCAGCGGATGCCCGAACGATCAAAAAGTTCTTGTATCTGCTGGAAATCACCATCCAGCGACCTCACCTCAAGTTGGTGATACTTAGCTGTCGCAAAATGGAATATGTCGAACTTGCGCTTCTCAAAATTTCTATCCATTTCTGATGCTTTTGCTTCATTCACATCAAAACGATATAAATCTGCAGCCATTTCTGAGACTTCACGCCCAATACTGATCTCCAGAAAACGGTTCAATATCTCTTTCAACCGTTGATACCGCTCTGGCTCCATCCACTCAACACCACGTAAAACCTCATAACGTATCAACGGAGTAATCACAAAAGCAGTCTCTCCATCTCTCAACATCTCTTCCATCAGATGTTTTGCCTGATAACGTTTCTCATCCGAAGTATTTCCACTCTCATCCATCGCAGCAAGCAACAGACTGGTATCCAGCAAGATTCTATTGTGACTCATGATGCAGGCCTTATCTCGGAAGCATTATCCATGATGAGCTGTAGCAGCTGCTCTTTCACATCCTCCTGCTGCTCTGGCAAGAGGTTATCCAGCTTTATCTCATTCAGATCAACACCAAAACCATCCTTCAACAGATCAATCAGCGCCGCTTTATCAGGAGCATCAATCTCTTTTGTACGCACAACACCATCATCAGCCCGACTCAACCGGTACGCTTCATGAGCTTCTAGCTGAGATAAGACAAGCGACGAGTGGGTTGTGATATAGAAGGTCGTATTGGGAAACAGGCTCTTTAACAACTTGATAATTCGGACCTGCCAAGCAACATGGAGATGACTCTCGATCTCATCGATCAATACAATGCCCCGAACTTTATCCAGTTGCGCCTCATTGGTGAAATAGCCATAACCAGAGACAATCGCCTGAATGATTTTCAAAATCGAAACAAATCCGGTACTCAAATGGGAGAGTTGACGCTCATTTTGATCCACCATCAAAGCAACCGAGCCGCCTCCAATAATCTGCATATAGTTTGGATCAATCCGCTGATCGATTTGGTGCAACAATTTCAGAACCGTTGTAATCTCAATCTCACGATTGTCCTCCTGCTTCTGAAAACGGTTTGCCGATTGTCCCAATTGCACAAACCACTCCTCGATTCCAGCATCCATATTCAGACTGGAAAAGCCCTCCATCATCCCCTCATAAAGTCGTTCAAAATATTTAGAGCGCCGATCGTCTAGAGTTCCCAATGTCTGAATCATCTGGTTCCTCTTATGCTCCTTGATAAACCCACGATTTTGTGATGCAAGGAACACGATTGGAGTATTGTGCTCTGGGATTATCGAATCATTATTTCTCTGATTAAGTAAGACAGAACTGATTGATTGCTCCTTACCAACAAAAAAAGAAAACTTAGAAAAATATGCTTCAGAAAAGGCCCAAGGTATTGAATAGTTCCCTCTACTTTTAATAAAACCCTCATGGCGACAAAGAAGAGTTTGAAAAAGCGCTTCCAACGTTTTGGTCTTTCCCACTCCATTCTCACCAATCAGTGTATAGACCTGCTGACCTTCCTCAAGAGCAAGCTCTATCACACCAACACCATTCACCCCCTTAAATTGAACATCCGTAGCAATCATAAGCTGCCCCCAGTTCCGGCCTTTATCGAACCTTCTAATCTAAAACGTGTGAAATCAGCCCATCCGCCAGCTTGGGCTCAAACCAGGTAGACTTCGGCGGCATCACCTCGTTGGCATCGGCCACATCCATCAACGCCTCCATGGTGGTGGGGTAGAGACTGAAGGCAACCGCCATCTCACCGGAACCAACCCGCTTCTCCAGTTCTCCGAGCCCCCGCATTCCACCAACAAAATCGATACGCTCATCACGGCGTGGGTCGCTGATGCCGAGCAACGGCTCGATCAGATTGCTGTGGAGCAAGCTGACATCGAGTGAGCCCACCGGATCATCACTGGGCACCCGCTCGGGATGGATGTCGAGACGATACCACTGTCCGTTCAGATACATCCCAAACTGGGTCGGCTTCTCGGGGCGCACCGCCTCGGCACTCATCTGCAGATCGAAGGAGGCGGCAGCCTGCGCCAGCAACTCATCGGCAGAGAGTCCATTCAGATCACGCACCACGCGGTTGTAATCGAGAATCTTCATCTCATCATGGGCAAAGGCCACCGAGAGGAAATACTGTGCACTCTCATTACTGTTCTCCTTGGCCACACGCGAGCCTGATGCGGAACGGTGGTGACCATCGGCAATATAGAGCGCATCCATCGCATCAAACAGCTGGTTGAGCTGCCCGATTTTCGCATCATCATCCAGCACCCACAGGGCATGTCCAATACCATCATCGGCAGTCAGATCGTAGAGTGGCTCACCGGCTGCAGCCTCATCAATGATCGCCTTGACCGCATCACTGGCACGATAGGTCAACAGCACCGGGCCGGTCTGCGCATTGAGCGCGGTGATCTGGCGCACCCGGTCATCCTCTTTCACCGGGCGGGTAAACTCATGCTTGCGCACACGATTGATATCGTAGGCAGCCACCGAAGCCCCAAAGACCAACCCGGTCTGCACATGATCCTCCCAACGCAGACGGTAGACGTAGTAGCAGGGCTTCTCCTCCCGAATCAGCACTCCGTCATCCACCAGACGCTGCAGGTTCTCTGCCCCCTTGGCGTAGACCGACGGATCATAGGGATCGGTACCTTCCGGCAGATCAATTTCCGGCTTGGAGATATGGAGAAAACTGTTGGGACGCCCCTCGGCACGCACACGCGCCTCTGCAGTATTGAGCACATCATAGGGGGGAGCAACCACCTCCTCCGCACGCTCTGTGGTAGGACGAAGGCCACGAATCGGGGTAACTAGCATGATGGTTCCTGTAGTGTCAGATTGGTCTAATAAATCGAGTGGCGAACTATACCATCTCCCCCTATTGCAGGTATCCCCTCTCAGGCACAGACCATTATCATCCTCCAAAACCGCCTATTCTCCCGGATCCGCATATAGAAAGGAATAAAAAAGAGAAAGCCTTGGTCATATAATG
>CAYFOU010000155.1:0-7316 GCA_964344805.1 uncultured Piscirickettsiaceae bacterium
ACTGGATCCGGGCACCCAATGCCTGCAAAAAAACAGGTTTGCAGGATTTAGGTGTTAGCCAACCGGAGGCTGGAGAAGGCGCTCTCCGATGTAGAGTGTTATCGGGACCATCTGGAGCAGGAGGTGCTGGAGCGGACTGCGGATCTGATCAAGGCCAAGGAGCAGGCGGAGGAGGGGGAGCGGAGCAAGACACAATTCCTTGCCAATATGAGTCATGAGATTCGCACACCACTCAACTCGATCATTGGGCATATCTATCTGCTGCAGCAGGGAGAGCGCTCTGCGGAACGACTTGATCAACTGCAGGCCATTGAGCATGCCGGCAGCCATCTGCTGGGGCTGATCAACAATATTCTGGATCTGGCAAGGATTGAGTCGGGCCCTATCGAGCTGCAGCATCAGTTGATTGATGTCGACAGCACCGTAAAGGAGATCTATTTTTATGCAAGGTCACTGGTGGATGAGGAGAAGATTCAGATAGAGGTTGAATCCAGTACGGGCCTGATGGTGATGGGGGATCTGTCACGCCTCAAACAGGCACTGTCGAATCTGGTCTCCAATGCGATCAAATTCACCCCCTCTGGCGAGATCTCTATCGGTTGCCGGATCATTGATCAGGATGAAGACCGGGCGACCTTGCGATTTGGAGTGACGGATACCGGGATCGGTATTGCCGATGAGCAGCTGGATCAACTGTTCCAGACCTTCAGTCAGGTGGATGGTTCGACCACACGATCATATGGCGGTACCGGGCTGGGTTTGGCGATTACCTACCATATCGTGGACAGCATGGGGGGAATACTCTCGGTTGAGAGTACCCTGTCAGAGGGGAGCCATTTCTGGTTTGATCTCTCCTTGCCCATCTCAGCCACTCCGATTCCTGTATCTCAATCGGTCACGGAAATAGAGCCTCTGTTGAGGCAGCAGTTTAGTGGTTGTGATGTTTTGCTGATTGATGACGATATTTTTGTACGAGAGGTGACGGAAGAGCTGCTGCATCGTGTTGGTTTCAATACCGTGGTGGCCTCCAATGGTCTGGAGGCGCTGGAGCTGATTCAGGAGAGGGAGATGCCATTCGATCTGGTGTTGACCGATCTGGTGATGCCCCTGATGGGAGGGATGGAAACCACAAAAGAGATCAGAAGTTGTGAGGGCTGGAGTGAAGTGCCCATTCTGGCAATGAGTGGAAAGACGGCCAGTGAATTCAGGGAGCAGTGCCTGGAGGCTGGCATGGATGACTTTGTGGAGAAGCCGGTCCATGCCGCCAATCTGTTCCCCAGGTTGCTGGAGTGGTTGATGAAAGGGGCCTCTTCTCCTCCATTGGTTCAAGAGTCTTCAGGGCTGGTGGAGTCTTCAGCGGTTGTGTTGCCAGCATCTCCTCAATGGCTTCAGCAGCTCTCTGGAATCGATATTGCGCAGGTGATGCAAATTTTTCATGGGGATCATCAGCGTTTTCTGGAACTGCTGAAACAGTTTCTTGTGCTCCACCGGGATGAGATGGCCGAGCTGTCATTGAAGGTGGAGCAGGGGGGGCAGGAGCCGGTCAGCCGCTTGATGCATAAATTGGCCGGAGGAGCGGCCACGCTGCAGTGGTATGCGCTGGCTGACAAGGCCAGAGAGATCGAGACGGTGCTGGCAAGGGATCAGGAGCAGGGGGGGCTGGAACCGCTCTTTCACCAGCTTGAGGCCATATTTGCAGGAATGGAGGTAATCTTGAGCCGTATAGTGGAGCATCAGCCGCTGGATGGAAATCTTCCCGATGACTCACTGTCGGTTCAGGAACTCCTGTCCTCCTTGACCAACATGCTGGAAGAGGGGGATGCCCAGGCGGTGGATCTCTGGAAAAAGTATCGAACCCGGTTCAGGCAGCCATTGGGGGAGGTGGCGGATCGTTTAGAATGGGCGATTACTGTATATGCTTTTGATGAAGCGCTGGAGATGCTGAAGAGGGGCGGAGATCATGTCTGATGCCGTGAATGTGAAAGAGGGGCAGCCCCGTATTCTTGTGGTCGATGATGAGCCTGCAAACATCAGCGTATTGAGTCAGATTCTGCAGCCGCAGTACAAGGTGATCGTAGCCAACTCCGGACAGCGAGTCCTTCATCTGCTTGAGACCCAGACCTTGCCGGACCTGATTCTGCTGGACATCATGATGCCGGAGATGGATGGGTATGAGGTGTGTGAGCGGATCAAGGGCAGTGATCTGTATGTCGATATCCCGATTATCTTTCTTACCGCAAAGGTTGAGATTGAGGATGAGCAGAAGGGGCTCTCCCTGGGGGCTGTGGACTACATTACCAAGCCGATCAGTGCCCCGATTCTGATTGAGCGGGTAAAGACCCATCTGCAGCTGAAGGAGGCGCGGGTTCTGCTGCAAAGCCAGAACCAGATACTGGAACAGAAGGTGCGCCAGCGTACCCGGGAGCTGCAGGAGTTGCAGGACGTTACCATCTTTACCATGGGGGCGCTGGCGGAACAGCGTGACCCCGGTACAGAGAACCATATTCGCAGGGTACAGCACTATGTGAAGGCCCTTGCCGGGGCGCTCTCCACCCAGCCGCAATACAGAGAGTATCTGACCCCCGAGAGGATAGAGATCCTGTTTAAATCGGTCCCGCTGCATGATATTGGGAAAATCGGCATTCCAGACCATATCCTGCTGAAAAGAGGGGCGCTCACCGATGAAGAGGTGGAGGTGATGAAGAGACATACCACCATGGGACATGAGACCATCTCCAATGCAGAGGCGTTGATGACGCGTGCGGATGACTTCCTGTTGCATGCCGGTGAAATTGCGCACTATCACCATGAGCGCTGGGATGGAGGGGGGTATCCCGACCGTCTGCAAGGTGAAGAGATCCCCGTTTCGGCACGTTTGATGGCCATCGCCGATGCCTATGATGAGTACACTACCGAGACGATAGGCAAGGCGCCACTATCTCATCAGGCCGCCATCTCTGCGATGAGATCAGGCAGTGGAGGACATTTCGATCCTGTGATGATGGACTGTTTTGTCTCCATAGAGCGCACGATTCTGGAGATCTCGGAGCAGTATTCGGACAGAAAGGGTTTTGAACAATATGTTTTGTAGTGTGGGTTAACTCAGCCTAAACGGAGGTGTTCTCCTCCTCCTGTTCATGCACCTCATAGGGGAGGGTGATGATCAGGCGGCACCCTTGATGGCGACCGTCACTCTCTGCGTGGACCTCTCCTCCCAGCTGGTGGATGAAGTTGGAGGCAGAGTGGAGGCCGTAGCCGCTGCCACTCTTCTTGGTGGTGTAACGGGCGGTGAAGACCTGTTCGGTCTGCTCTGGAGTCATGCCGCAGCCATTGTCGCTGACGATAATGCGCATGGTGTCACTGGAGTGGGCATGAATGTTGAGGTTGATCATGCCGATCAGTTCATCATTCTCCAACATCTCCTCAATGATCGCCTCCAGGCTGTTTTTCAGCAGGTTGAGCAGGAGCTGCATCAGCGGGTTGCGGGGCAGGTTGACGCTGGGAATGGTGCTGTCGATGGTTGTGCTCCATTCAATGTTGTACTTTCCGAAGCGGTCATCGATCAGATTATGGGTATCCCCCACCAGTTGCTGCATATTGAAGCGGGTGGCGGTAATGACCGGGCGGGAGGCGCTCTGCTGGATGGAGATGATGTCGCCGATATGGCGAATGCTGTGCTCCAGCTTCTTCATTCCCCCCTCTTCACCAAAGTGCTGGTTGAGCTTCTCCATGCTTTGCGCGGTCTTGTCGAGTACTGCAGAGGTCTCTTGCAGCCGCTTGCCCAGCTCCTCTGCCGATTCGCTCTCTTGTGCGATACGGTCACTCTCGGCAGCAAACTCCTGCAGTGCTGTGGGCAGCTTCTTCAGTATCCTGGCACTGCTCTGAATCCTTAGCAGATGGCCACTCATCCCGGTGATCACGTTGCCGATATTGTGGAGTACCGAGGCCCCCATCTCGGCAATGCCTGCCTGAAATGCGGCGTACTGCTCCTGACTCTCTGCCCGCAGCTGATCCCTCAGGTCATGGATGATCAGTACCGAACCGCTGGGTTCGGATTGGTAGGGGGGGTGAATCAGGGCGCCATTGACCTGAACGGTGATCCTTTTGTTGCCATCCTGTGAATATAGTGTCTGTCGGCTGCCGATTTCACTGAAGGCATCATCGTGGATCTCTTCACCAAAGAGCTGTTCCAGTGGCAGGCCGATCAGCTCGGTACCCAGTTCATTGCAGAGCTCTTCCATGCGTTGATTGACCTTGAGAATGGTGCCGCTACGGTTGATCACCACAACGCCATCGACCATTGAGCGGAAGATCTCCTCCAGTTCCTGCTGGGTGCCGTGCAGGGCATTGATGGTGTTCTCGATCTGCACGGACATCTGGTGGAGGGCATTGGAAAGCTCACCAAACTCATCTTCACGGTGATGGGGGAGTGTGCTGCTATAGTCTCCGGAGGCGATGCGGTTGGCGGTGGCAACGGCCTCTTTTAGCGGGCGATGGAAGAAGTTGGAGAGCAGCAGTGCCGCGATGATGGAGAAGGCCAACAGCAGCAGCTCCACCATCAGAAATTTCTCCAGCATTGTCCCGGTGGCCTTCTCGATATCGTCACGACTCAGCTCCAGGTGGATGTAGCCCAGGAACTGGTCAAACGGGGTCACAATGCGGTGGGTGATGGCGATGTCGTTATTGCGGCTCCAGATGCTGATGTCGGTCTGTTGTTGCTCCATCTGTTGCAGGGTAGGGAGCAGCTCCGGGATCTGCTCCTCCTGCAGCAGATTCTGATCGCTACCGTCGGCCAGTACCGTTCCTTGTGGGTCGAGAATCAGCGTCAGTACGATATCATCGTTGGTACTCAGAGACTGGAGCTGACGGTTGAGTTTGTGAACCTCGAGATTGTAGAGCGGGTCCTGAATGTTCTGTCCGACGATCTCCGCCAGCTCTTCACCAAAGTGCTCATGGTTCTCCTCCAGGGTATGAATCTGGATATAGAGGGCGAGACCTGCGGTAAGGTTGACCCCGGTGAGGATCAGCAGCAGAGAGAAGAAGAGCAGTCTGGCGCGTATCGATAGTCGCATGGGGGTCAGTGGATCTCCTCAACCAGTCTCTTCAGCTGTTCCAGTGTGGCCTGATCATCCACAGGAATCGGATCGAATTTTCGGGTCTTCTGAAAGGCGAGCAGGCTCTCTCTGCCGGCTGCACTCTGCTCCATGGTGATCAGGATGCTGCTGATCTGTTCAACCAGTGGCTGTGGCAGATCCTTGCGGAAGCTGACGATATGGCGTGGCACGCTGGGGCTGCGGTGGATCACCTTGAGCTGTTCACGCATCTTTGGTTTGATGGCATTGAATTTGTGATGGTTGAGGGTGCCAGCCTCGGTTCGCCTGCGCAGCACCCAGGCAACGGTGGTGCTGTCCTCTCCGGAGAAGTGGTAACGTATCTGATTGGGGGTGTTGCTTTCCCCGTCCCCTTCGACCGGTTGCAGCCCGTGCCGGATCAGTTCGCTCTTGCCGAGGAAGTAGCTGGCGGTGGAGAAGGGCTCTTCAAAGGCGATTTGCTTGCCCTTCAGCGCTTCAATGGTGGTGATTGGCTGCTCCTTGCGCACAAAAATTACGCTGTGATAGGCATCGATCCCCTGCTTCCAGCGCCGCAGGGCCATGTGGCTGCCGGATTGCTGACTTACGACGATGGCGGGATAGGGGCTATCGATAAAGAGATCCACCTCGCCCTGCTTCAGTTTGTGGCTCATCTTCTCCATTGAGTTGGTGACCACGACCTCAATGCGATCAATACCGTGAGGGGCCAGTTGGGGGGTGAGATAGTCGGTCAGCGGCTTGAATTTGGTCACCTCTGCCACATACTCGTCGGCGATACTGCCGATGTGCAGGGTTTCGCTGTTGCTGCTGAGGGGAAGTAGCAGCATGGAGAGAAACAGAGTGGTGGAGAACGCACTATGGAGTAATTTCATCGGAACTACCCAATATAGTTATTTATATATTGACGAATTCTACCGAATAGTAGCAATTCAGGTAAAATGATGGGTTATTTTTATTGGAAACCGACAGAAAACCGCATGGCTATCGATCGTACCGAAGAACTGAAGCAATTAATGTCCCAACGCATTCTGATTCTGGATGGGGCGATGGGGACCATGATTCAGCGCCACAAGCTGGAGGAGGCGGACTATCGGGGAGAGCGTTTTGCCGATTGGCCAACCGATCTGAAGGGAAACAATGATCTGCTGGCATTGACCCAGCCGCAGATTATTCAGGGTATCCATGAGCAGTATCTGGAGGCGGGGGCCGATATTGTCGAGACCAACACCTTCAACGGTACCCGAGTCTCGATGGCCGATTACGGGATGGAGGAGCTGGTCCATGAGATCACCCGTGAGGGGACCCGTCTTGCCCGTGCGGCGGCAGACAAATACGCCACCCCGGAGAGGCCTCGTTATGTTGCCGGTGTGTTGGGACCTACAGGTCGTACCTGCTCGATCTCTCCTGATGTCAATGACCCCGGTTTCCGCAATATCTCCTTTATGGAACTGGTGGAGAACTACAGTGAGTCGATTGATGCGCTGGTCGAGGGGGGGGCAGATATCCTGCTGGTGGAGACCATCTTCGATACCTTGAATGCCAAGGCAGCACTGTTTGCGATCGACCAGTACTTTGAGCGGCACAATATGACGCTGCCGATCATGATTTCGGGGACCATTACCGATGCTTCGGGTCGTACCCTCTCCGGGCAGACCACCGAGGCCTTCTACAACAGCCTGCGCCACTCACAGCCGATCAGTTTTGGTCTCAACTGTGCACTGGGGCCGGACATGCTGCGCCAGTATGCGGAGGAGATGTCTCGGGTCAGCGAGACCTTTGTCTCCGCCCACCCCAACGCGGGGCTGCCCAACGAGTTTGGTGAGTATGACCTGACCCCCGAGCAGATGGCGGACCATGTCGGCGAGTGGGCCGACTCCGGTTTCCTCAATATTGTCGGTGGCTGCTGCGGCTCCTCACCGGATCATATACGCGCGATAGCAGAAAGAATGGAGGGCAAGGCGCCACGCCCACTGCCCGAGATTGCACCGGAGTGTCGTCTCTCCGGGCTGGAGCCGCTCAACATCGGCGACGACTCGCTGTTTGTGAATGTCGGTGAGCGTGCCAACGTCACCGGTTCCGCCAAATTCAAGCGACTCATTCTCAATGAGGAGTATGAGGAGGCGCTCGATATCTGTCGTACCCAGGTGGAGAATGGGGCGCAGGTGGTCGACGTCAATATGGATGAGGGGATGCTCGATGGCAAGGCGGCGATGGTCCGCTTCCTCA
>CAYFOU010000156.1:0-7307 GCA_964344805.1 uncultured Piscirickettsiaceae bacterium
GAGGTCCATCTCGATGATTGGGTGGCGTGGGCCTGGGATGCTGGGGTTGATGAGCGGGTGATCGCCTTTCTGCGTTTCCGTCCCGAGTTGCTGTTTGATTTTGATCCGGCCCATAATCCGGTAGCCTTCCCGACCCCGCGTTCCTGGGAGTTTGCCCATCGAGCACTGCAGAAGTTTGAGACCGAGCCGTCACTGCTGCGTGGTGCACTGCAGGGGTGTGTCGGCAATGCTGCTGGAATCGAACTGAATGCCTTTGTCGATAATCTGCACAACCTGCCCGATCTTGATCTGATTCTCTCTGGTGAGGGGAGCGAGATGCCGAAGGAGATCGATCTGCAGTATGCGGTCGCAACCGCACTGGTGGGGCGTGCAATCAAGTTGAAAGAGGATGAGGGGCTGGCAGCAGCACTGGGCCATATCCTTGACTACGCCAACCGCTTCCCGCAGCGGGAGATGGGGGTGATGCTGGTCTCCGACCTGCACCGTGCCATCGGTGCGCCGCTCTTCTCCGTTCCGCAGTTTGGTGAGTGGGCCAAGGCGATTGCCGATGTGATGCTTTATGAGTGACGGTATCGTTGATACCAAACTCAGTGCAGCACGCACACGACTGATTCTGGAGCGGCCGTTTCTGGGGGCGCTGGTACTGCGCCTGCCGCTGACGGCGGCGGGGGATTGGTGCAAGACCACAGCCACCGATGCCCGTTCCATCTACTACAATGCCGACTACATTGCCGAGCTGAGTCCAAAGCAGGTGCAGTTCATGTTGGCGCATGATGCGCTCCACTGTGCGCTCTCCCACTTTGCACGTCGACAGCACCGCAACAAGCACCGCTGGGATGTGGCCACCGACTTTGCGATCAATGCAATGCTGATCGGGGAGGGGATGCAGGCGCCGCCCGATGCCCTCTATCTGGAGCACTTTGCCGGGATGACGGCAGAGGAGATCTACCCGATGCTGAATGAGGATGAGGATCGGGAGCCGGTTGATCAGCACCTCTATGATGATTATGACGAGGATTCGGAGGACTCTGATTCCGAGCAGGGGGATTCCGATCAGAATGAGAGTGGAGGGGAGGGGGCTTCATCTTCATCGCAGGGAGGTGCAGAGCCACTACCCGATGGGGGAGGAGATTCGAGCAAGGCGGAGCGCCCCCCACCGCTGAGTGAGTCGGAGCAACAGGATCTGCAGACCCAGTGGCAGCAGCATCTGGCCGGTGCGGCGCAGAGTGCGATGCAGGCGGGCAAGCTGGATGGGGCGATGGCGCGGCTGGTCGACCACTTCCTGCAGCCACAGCTGCCGTGGCGCATGCTGCTGGCGCGCTATATGACCGCCTCGGCACGGGATGACTACAGCTATACCCGTCCCTCCACCCGTCGTGGCTATGGGGCGATCTTTCCGGCACTGCGCAGTGGGGAGGTCAATGTGGTGGCGGTGGTGGATACCAGTGGCTCGATCAGTGCCGAGGAGATTCAGGAGTTTGTCTCCGAGGTGGATGGGCTGAAGGGGCAGATGCGGGCGGCGGTGACATTGATGGCCTGTGATATGGAGATTGTCGGTACCCCGCAGCGCTTTGAGCCGTGGGAGGAGCTGGTGATTGACACCTCAGCAATTCAGGGAGGGCGGGGCACCAGCTTTGTGCCGGTCTTCGAGTGGCTGCAGCAGCAGGATCGCCAGCCTGATCTGGTGATCTACTTTACCGATGCCGAAGGTGCATTCCCGGATATGGAGCCGATGATGCCGGTGGTATGGTTGGTGAAAGGGAAACAGCCGGTGCCGTGGGGGCAGCGGATACAACTCAACGGATAAAGCTAAATGCTTAGTAGTGAAGACCAGTTACGTATTCAGGTCATGTTGCACAATGAGCCGAAGGCGTTGCGCATTGATGAGAGCCATATGGTGCTCTACGCCTGGACCCCGAATGGGGAGGCGTCGATTCCACTTTCACCGAACCTGCCCAATGATCAATATCTGAAGGCGTTGCGTGAGATGCTCTCCGAGCATGTGCTGGGAAGCGCTGGAGGCTATCCGCTCTATCTGAAACGCTGGAGTCGTATGGGCTACACCGGGGAGCAGCATCTGGAGCAGTTCCTGCTGCTGGGAGAGCCGGAGGCGGTGGTGGCGGTTGCCAACTCACCGGGGTTGACCATTGAGCTGGCGCGGCTGGTCTGGTGGGCGGTGACCAATACCGCACAGCAGGCGGAGCAGGGGCTCCATATGCTGCGACGTGACTGTGTGGTGGAGGATGAACTGGGGCGAGAGATCGCCGCTTTCCTGATGGAGCACCTCCCCTTTATTACTGAGCCAGAGGAGGTATTGGAGATCCTCTCTGCTGTGCTGCAGGAGGGATTGCTGGAAGAGGATCAGATTGCCCGCATCTGGGAACGCAGTCAGGAGCGGGGCAAGGGGATCTATCGCATCGCATTCCTGCAGGGACGACCGCTGGCGCTGCCGGTATCGGCCTCTGCATATAGTGAGCTGGAAAAGCAGTTGTTACCACTGGGAGAGAGTGACCACCCATTGCTCTCTACTCTGCGACAGATTGCCTCCAGTGGAGGCCAGGGATTTGTGGCTGAGGCGATTGAATTGCTGGACAAGGTGGCCAATGAGATCTCGGTCTATGCATTGATGAATGCAATCGGCAGCCAATTTGCAGGGCTGGTGGAGCTGGACCCGGCCCAGCGTGATCTGCAGCAGGTGGCACTGGAGCCGCTGTTGGAGGAGTCGTCGGTGGCCTCGTTGCTGGAGCAGACACCGACGCTATGCCCTCAACTGGAGGCGGTTCTGCTGCTGGCCCATCTGCGAGAGGAGGTGGCCTTCAAGAAGGTGCTCCACAGTGGATCGGTCGGGCGCTCCCTGCGCAAGAAGTTGAAACAGGAGTTTGATCTGATTCGTGGTGCGTTACAAACACTGCAACCGTAGGAGCTGGTTATGTTGTTACTGATTTCCCCCGCCAAGAAACTCGACTTCGAGGAGCCGCCTCTCGATATCGGTCAGACCGAACCGGCACTGATGGCACGTGCCGAAGAGATTGCCGCGATCATGAAGCAGCAGAAGGCGGCCGATCTGAAGCGGCTGATGAAGCTGAGTGACAATCTGGCACAGCTCAATTTTGATCGCTACCGGGAGTGGACCACAGAGACCTCGGAACAGCGGGCCAAGCAGGCGATTCTCGCCTTCCGTGGAGATGTCTATGCAGGGATGGCAGCCACCGCCTTTGAGCAGAGGGATTTTGATTTTGCACAGGACCATCTGCGCATCCTCTCCGGGTTGTATGGGGTGTTGCGACCACTCGACATGATTCAGCCCCATCGGCTGGAGATGGGGACCAAACTGGAGAATGCGCGAGGCAAGGATCTTTACGTATTTTGGAAGTCGGAGAGTGCGCCATTGATCAATGAGGCTGCGAAGGCGGCTGGTGGACCGATTATCAATCTTGCCTCCAATGAGTACTTCGGTTCGGTGGATACCAATCAACTCGATTTCCCGGTTGTTACCCCGGTATTCAAGGATGAGAAAAATGGGGTCTACAAGATCATCAGCATCTACGCCAAGAAGGCGCGGGGGATGATGTGTGACTTTGTGATTCGCAACCGGCTGGAGAGGCCAGAGCAATTGAAGGAGTTCTCTGCCGCCGGTTATCGCTTTGTGGAATCTGAATCAAATGAGACTACACTGATGTTCAAGAGGGACGAGGGGGCTCGTTGAGATTTGTTGTGTAGGCGTTGATGGAGGAGAAGGTCCAATGTTGAAAAGGTTTGCCACTGCATCATCCGTCAGGCGTACGGTTTTGGCCTCAATGTTATGGCTGTTTTTTCTGCCCAGTCAGGTCTATGCCAATCTCTATGAGGGGCCTATTGCAGATGCGCATGCCCATCTGCCCAAATTTGTTTCAGCAGAGTCTCTGGCATCAATCTACCGTCAGGCGGGTGTGCAGAAGGCTGTCATCTTTGTGAATATATTTGATGGCAGCAAGCTGAAGAGAATTCAGGAAAAGCTTGGAGAGGGATTTCTGCTGTTCCCGGATGTGCACAAGGGAAAACGAGGTAGATATCGCCTTGATAAAAAGAGATTGGACCGGCTGGAGCAACTGCATCGGCAAGGGATCATTGAAGGCGTTGGTGAGGTCTATATCAGTTTGAGTTATGCGCCGTTTGCGAGTAATGGAATAGAGACCGATATCCGGGCAGCGGATGAGATCGCCTTTTTTGAGAAGGCGGATCAACTGGGTATTCCTGTCCATCTGCATCATGAGACCCCGGATGATGATTTCGACAAAACCTTGGACCGCTACTCCAACGTAAGATTTATCCTGGCCCATTCCGGTTATTTGAAGCCTTCCGAGCTGGATCGTCTTCTGACACGCCACTCCAATCTCTACGCGGACCTGTCGCTGATCTCCAATGAGCACTTTGGACCCTTCAGAAAGGCGCCGTTGGTTGATCGGCCCCCCTCTCTTGATTGGAGAAGGTTGTTGATCAAGCATAGTGACCGCTTCATGGTGGGGTCGGATATCGGAGCAAACCGTGAACGGGTCAATAAGCTTCCAGCAGTTATTGCGGATTATCGTGAACTGCTGGGTTATCTGCCTGACAAGGTGGCACGCAAGATCGGTTATCAAAACTTCGAAAGGGTTTTCGGTCGCTGAATCGAACTGTGCTGAGTGGAGGGGGCGGGTTCTCTGAGACTAAAAGAGAGTGACCCCCCTTTCGGTGGCAATGCCATCGAGTGGCACATCCCATGGGTTCAGCTTGATCCTGGAGGTCTCCTGAAAGCCGTGGGCAACCCCCAGCAGGAATGGACGGCGTCGATTGGCAGAGCGTTTGGGATGGGTGAAGGTGCGATCATAGTAGCCGCCCCCCATGCCGACCCGTCCGCCATCTGAATCAAAGGCGACCAGTGGGGTCAGTACCAGATCAAGGCTCCAGATCGGGATCGGCTTTGGAGGAAACAGATCGGGTTCAGGAATGCCATAGCGGTTGTTGGTCAACAGGCTGCCATCCCGATAGGGTGCAAACCAGAGACGGTTGCCGTGGAGCTGATTCAGTACCGGCAGAAAGCACTGCTTGTGCTGCTGCAGTGCCCGGTCCAGCACCCTCTCCGGGTCCATCTCTCCATCGTTGGCGATAAATCCGGCAATGCGTTTGCTGCGCTGGAATAGGGGATGGGTAACCAGATGGTCAAACAGCAGTGCCGCATGAAGTGCGCGGTCTGCGTCACTCAGGGCAAGTCGTTTCTGGCGGATGGTCTTGCGAAGATTCGCGGTGGATGTCATGAAGAGGGGAAAATAGGGAGGTGCCTACCATGTGTACCGGTCGGGTCTGCGCCCCTGAACCGAAAAGTTCAAGGGGGGGAACCTGAATCAGGAAATCAGGCTTTCCGTCAAACGGACATGCACACATCCCTGATAAGATCGGCTCCCGGGGTCATAGTTTAAGGACCAGAGGTCGAGTCCCGGTAGTCGAATACCACAGTAGGCACCAAATCTTCTATATGTCTATAAGCTACACCTTTTGGGTTTTGGGTGCAACCCCTATTTGGTGTTAATGTGCCCTCAAAACTTCTGTGCCGTTTAACTCAGCTCCAGCTGTCGCCCCTGAAACAGGGCGTCCTCAACCCGCTTTCTGAGTCGAGTCAGTTCAGTTGTAACGCCGCCAACCCCATCCTCGTGGGAGGATTTTGAGTCGAGCAATTCATAAGCGATATTGATGGCGGCCATGATGGCGATACGATCCTGTCCGATGCTCTTTCCGTGTTCACGGATTTCACGCATCCTTTTATCGACCAGCGCAGCCGACTCGACCAGCGCCTCCTCTTCACCGGGAGGGCAGGCGATCTTGTAATCTTTCTGTAGTACAGTGACGGTGATTGGGCTGGGGGTGCTCATGACTGCTGCTCCAGAATCTGAACCGAGGTGAGGATCGATTCCACACTCTTCATTGCATACTGGTTCTTCTCCAGCAGTTGGTCCCGCTCGTCGCTGACCTGCTGAATCTTGCCACGCAGCACCCGGTTCTCATCGCGCAGTGTATCGCAGAGGTTGATCAGCTCGCTGATGCGGTGCTCCAGCTGCTGGACCTCGTTTCTCCAGAGGTTGTCAGATGGGGATGATGTGGAAGAACGGCTCATAACAGGCTGACTATAGAGTGAAGTTGTTTTTGATTCAACCACTGAATCCGTCCACTCTGTCTGCTGGTGTGGGGAGGTTTTGCAGATCGATCAGCTCCGCCTATAATGGCTTCTCCTGCCCGTTGATCGATTGGATTTTCCATGAAAACAGTACTTTCTTTCGCGCTGTTGGCACCGTTCTCTCTCTTTGCAGTCTCTGCACTGGCGCAGGATGGCGATCTTGGAGGCATGGCGTTGGCGCTCAATAGTGATGAGGAGATGGCGCTCTTCAATATCATCAATATTCTTGATGTAGAGACCGAAATTGCGACCAAGCGCAAGACCAACGCCGATTATGTGCCGGGTATTGTCACCGTGCTGCAGGGGGAACGGCTTGAGGCGCTGGGTGCAGAGGATGTCCATGCCGCCCTGCAGTTTGTGCCGGGAGCCAATCTGGTCACCAACAACTATGGACGCAAAGGGGTGACGGTGCGCGGCATCGGGGGGGCCTTTGGATCCTCCAATCTCAAGTTGATGCTGAATGGCCATGCGGTCAACAGCAACTTCTCGGTGGCGGCCCCCCATCTGATGAATCTGCCGATCGAGCAGGTGGAGCGTATTGAGGTGATCCGGGGGCCGGGATCAATCCTTTATGGGGAGTATGCCTTCAGTGGGGTAATCAATGTGGTGACCCATACCGACAGCAACAAGCTCTATGCCGGATACAGCCGTTATGACACTCCGGCAGCAGGGGGGGTACTGCAGCGAACCCTGAGTGAAGGGGTGGAGTTGAGCCTCAATGTCTCGGCCAGAGCGAGTGATGGCTCCCGTCACAATTCCGGAGTGGACAAGGGAGGTAATACCGGAACGGTCAATACCCGCCGAGAGTTCATGAATGCCTTTCTCAACCTCTCCATTGATGAGACTCTGGTTGAGGCCCACTATATGAAGAGTGGCAAGGGTGACCACTTTGGTATTGGTGACCGCCAGCCTCCCGATTTTGATGGTGTCGTGGTTACCGATGAACTGCTGAAGGTGGATTTGACCCATCCATTCGATCTCTCTGATGCACTCTCTGCCGAGTGGCAGGTGGATTACTCCTATGGCGGTTTTGATATGGACAATATCTATGAGGCTCCTCCGGGGTATCTAGAGTCTCCTCAAAAACAATATCATGTTGATATTAAATGAATATATTGCT
>CAYFOU010000157.1:0-1052 GCA_964344805.1 uncultured Piscirickettsiaceae bacterium
GCGGTGGTGGTCTATGAGGGGCACAGCTACAGCAGCTTTTTGATTCCGGGACTGGTGATGATGACGTTGATGCAGAACGCCTTTGCCAACAGCTCCTCCAGTATTTTGCAGTCGAAGATGAACGGCAATATCGTCTTCATGCTGCTGGCTCCGCTCTCCTCGCTGGAGGTCTATCTCGCCTTCCTGGGTGCGGCGATTCTGCGTGGTCTGGTGACGGGGGGTGCGGTGCTGCTGATTGCGGCAACATTGGTCGAGGTGGAGATCCACTCGATCGGGCTGATCTTCTCCTTTGCGCTCCTCTCCAGTGGTGTGCTGGGTGCGCTGGGGCTGATCGCCGGGATCTGGTCGGAGAAGTATGACCACCTCTCCGCCTTTCAAAACTTCATTATTCTGCCGCTCACCTTCCTCAGCGGGGTCTTCTACTCGATTCAGGATCTCTCCCCGTTCTGGCAGCAGGTCTCGGCCTGGAATCCGGTCTTCTATCTGATTGATGGCTTCCGCTATGGCTTCCTCGGGGTCTCCGACATCTCCTGGCTGCAGAGTCTCTGGGTGGCACTGCTGTTCCTGGTGGGGTTGTCGCTGTTGACGGTAGCCATTCTCCGTTCCGGTTATAAATTGAGAGGATAAGATGGACAAGTTGCGTATTGTGGGTGGCAAGCCGTTGCATGGACGTATTCGTATCTCCGGGGCGAAGAATGCGGTGCTGCCGATTCTGGCCGCCTCGCTATTGGCCGAGAGTCCGGTCTCCATTCGCCGTGTGCCGCAACTGAAGGATGTCAGCACCATGATGAGCCTGCTCGCCGATATGGGGGTGGGGGTGGTGCTGGAGAATGCCAACGGGCTGGGGGTAGATGCTTCCGATATCCCCAATCCGGTCGCCTCCTACGATCTGGTAAAGACGATGCGTGCCTCGATTCTGGTGCTGGGGCCACTGCTGGCCCGTACCGGAGAGGCGAAGGTCTCCCTGCCGGGAGGGTGTGCGATTGGTGCGCGCCCGGTCAATCTGCATGTGGATGGACTGCGGGCGATGGGGGCCGTGGTGGTGATCGAGC
>CAYFOU010000157.1:1093-7292 GCA_964344805.1 uncultured Piscirickettsiaceae bacterium
TGGCCAATTTCCTCAATGCAATGGGGGCGCAGATTCGCGGGGCGGGTAGTGCCACCATCGAGATTGATGGGGTGGCTGCGCTGCAAGGGGTGGAGCACAGTGTGATTGCAGATCGTATCGAGACCGGCACCTATCTGGTGGCGGCGGCGATGACTGGAGGCTCGGTGGAGCTGGTGGATACCGATCCCTTGCTGCTGGAGTCGGTGTTGTTGAAGCTGGAGGAGGCGGGGGCGGAGATCTTCAGTGAGGGGCGCAAGCTTTCACTGGATATGGGGGGGCGTCGCCCCAAGGCGGTCAGCTTCACCACTGCACCGCACCCGGCGTTTCCGACCGATATGCAGGCGCAATTCATGGCGATGAATGCGATTGCCAACGGTGCCGGGATGATCTCTGAGACCATCTTTGAGAACCGTTTTATGCATGTGCCGGAGTTACAGCGGATGGGGGCCAATCTGCAGATCAATGGCCATACGGTGATGGTAGAGGGGGTAGAGAAGCTGACCGGTGCGCGGGTGATGGCGACCGATCTGCGTGCTTCGGCTGGGCTGGTGCTGGCTGGGCTGGCGGCAGAGGGGGAGAGCATTATTGAGCGCATCTACCATATTGATCGTGGTTACGAGACTATTGAAGAGAAGTTCATGCAATTGGGGGCAGAGATTGAACGGCTGCCCTGATGTGTATATTGATCTCCCTGTGATTTTTGTGTGAATAGACTACAATCGGATCTATTGTTGTTCCCCACTATTGATTTGAGAGGTCATTGATAATGATTCCACTGATTCCTGTAACCATCGCTGCGGTCGTATCTACGGCAACCGTCTTCTATGTCAATAAAAAGAAGAGAGAGGCGGTAGATGAATTGGACTCTTCAGGTGAGGAACAGGCGGAAGGGAGTGAGGTGATCTCCATTATTTCTCGATTGAAGCAGAAGGCAACAGCCAGAAGCAATGAGCTGGAGGCCATCAAGGCACAGCTGGAAGAGCACAGTAAGGTGCTGGGTGAACTGGAGGGGAGTGTGTTGTCAGGTGATGATGAGGATGAATCCATCTCCGAAAAGATCAAGCACAAAGCGGCGGTTCGGCATGGTGATCTGGCGCAGATCAAGGCACAGTTAAAGAAGTTGGAGATTGTGCTGCAGCAACATGAGAAGAAATTGCAGGGATCTGAGAGGTCTCTTCCCTGATAATGTTGTGTATCCGGTGAGTGTGTGATTCCTCGGTAGATGGAATCAGTTACAATACTCACCTATGGACAAGCCGCTAACCATTGCCCTCTCCAAGGGGCGCATCTACAAGGATACCCTGCCTCTGCTGGAGGCGGCCGGGATTCGCCCGGTTGATGATCCGGTTACCAGCCGCAAGCTGATTCTCGATACCAACCTCGACCATGTGAAGGTGGTGGTGATTCGTGCCACCGACGTCCCCACCTTTGTCGAACGTGGGGTGGCCGATCTCGGTGTGGCGGGGAAGGATGTGCTGATGGAGCATGGCAGTGAAAACCTCTATGAGCCGCTCGATCTGCAGATCGCCAAATGTCGAATGATGACCGCTGGGGTGGTCGGCGCACCAGAGCCCACAGGGCGTATGCGTATCGCCACCAAGTATGTGAAGTCGGCACAGGACTACTTCGCCTCGTTGGGACAGCAGGTGGAGATCATCAAGCTCTATGGTGCGATGGAGCTGGCGCCGCTGGTGGGGCTGGCCGATCGCATTGTTGATTTGGTCGAGACCGGTAACACCCTCAAGGCCAATGGCCTGGAGCCGCTGGAGGAGATCGCCCATATCAGTTCACGACTGGTGGTCAACAAGGCCGCCATGAAGATGAAGAGCCGTCAGGTCAAGGCGTTGATTGACCAGATGGCCGCTGCTGTTGAAAAGAATCAAGGATAGTCACCATGAGAAGATTGAATCGCACTGATTCCGGTTTTGATGCGGAATTGGAAAAGTTATTGGCGTGGGAGGGGGTCTCTAACGATCAGGTCAATGAGACGGTACGCGAGATCATTCGCGAGATCCGTGGTCGTGGTGATGCCGCGCTGATCGAATACACCAACCGTTTTGACCGCCTCACGGCGGGCTCGATGGATGAGCTGACGATGCCGAAAGAGCGGCTGCAAGAGGCGCTGGATAATCTGCCGGAGGATCAGCGCAAGGCGCTGGAACTCTCTGCCGAGCGTGTCCGTAGCTACCACGAGCACCAGAAGATGGAGTCGTGGAGCTACACCGAGGCGGATGGCACCATGCTGGGACAGCAGGTGACCCCGCTGGATCGGGTGGGCCTCTATGTGCCTGGTGGCAAGGCGGCCTATCCTTCGTCGGTACTGATGAATGCGATTCCGGCGAAGGTGGCCGGGGTGGAAGAGCTGATCATGGTGGTGCCGACCCCGGATGGTGCGGTCAATGAGCTGGTGCTGGCGGCTGCGGCGATCTGCGATGTCGACAAGGTCTTCTGTGTTGGTGGGGCGCAGGCGGTGGCGGCGCTGGCCTACGGTACCGAGAGCGTACCGCAGGTGGACAAGATCGTTGGTCCGGGCAATATCTATGTGGCGACCGCCAAGGGAATGGTCTTCGGCGCGGTCGGTATCGACATGATTGCCGGCCCCTCCGAGATTCTGGTGGTCTGTGATGGCAAAACCGATCCCGACTGGATCGCGATGGACCTCTTCTCCCAGGCGGAGCATGATGAGGATGCACAGTCGATTTTGGTCTCCCCGGATGCCGATTTCCTCGATGCGGTTGAGACGAGCATCAACAAGCTGCTCGACGGTATGGAGCGAGCCGAGATCATCCGTACAGCGTTGAAGGATCGTGGTGCACTGATCCAGGTCGAGACCATGGAGCAGGCGCTGGAGGTAACCAACTATATCGCCCCAGAACATCTGGAGTTGTCAGTCGAAGATCCGCAGGCACTGTTGCCGGAGATTCGCCACGCCGGTGCGATCTTTATGGGACGTTACACCGCCGAGGCACTGGGGGACTACTGTGCCGGACCCAACCATGTACTACCCACCTCACGTACTGCCCGCTTCTCCTCGCCACTGGGGGTCTACGACTTCCAGAAGCGCTCCAGTCTGATCATGTGTTCTGCAGATGGCGCCTCTGAGCTGGGCAAGACTGCATCGGTACTGGCACGAGGGGAAGGGCTGACTGCTCACGCTCAATCTGCCGAGTATCGCATCAAGGAGTAGATTGTGAACGAGTGGATTCGACCAGAGATTGCGGCGCTCTCCGCTTACCATGTGCCTGCGCCCGGTGACTGGATCAAGCTCGATGCGATGGAGAATCCCTACCCGTGGCCGCAGGAGTTGCAGCAGCAGTGGCTTGCTTCACTGCCCGAAGCAGAGCTGAATCGCTATCCTGATCCTGCGGCACGTGACCTTTCTGAAGAGCTGTCTAGAGTGATGGAGGTGCCGGAGGGGTACGAGATCGTGCTTGGCAATGGCTCGGATGAGTTGATCCAGCTGCTGATGATGGTGGTGGCTGCGCCGGGGCGCAAGATTCTGGCCCCTGAACCCACCTTCGTCATGTACAACATGATCGCTCAGTTTGTCGGCATGGAGTTTGTCGGCGTACCGCTCAACGAGCAGTTTGAACTCGATCTGGATGCGATGCTGGCGGCGATTGAGGGGCACCAGCCTGCGGTCACCTTCCTTGCCTATCCCAATAACCCGACCGGAAATCTGTTTGATCGGGATGCGATCAAGAAGATCCTCGAGGTAGCCGAAGGCTTTGTGGTGGTCGATGAGGCCTACCACGTCTTCGCCGAAGAGAGCTTTATGGGTGAACTGCCCAACTACGAGAACCTACTGGTGATGCGTACCGTCTCCAAGATGGGGCTGGCCGGTCTGCGTCTCGGGCTGATGGCCGGAGATCCACGCTGGATCGGGGAGATCAACAAGGTCCGCCTCCCCTACAACATCAATGTGCTGACCCAGCACGCCGCCACTTTTATCCTGCGCCATGCCGAGGTGCTGGAGGCGCAGGCAGCTATACTACGTGGCGAGCGCGAGGAGATGCTGGAGGCGCTGACCCGACAGCCGGGTGTGGTACAGGTCTATCCCAGCAAGGCCAATTTTATTCTGTTCCGTGTTGCCGATGGGCAGGCCACCCCGCTGTTCGAGATGCTGAAGGAGAACGGGGTGCTGATCAAGAACCTCTCTCCGGCTGGAGGCTCACTGAGCGATACCCTGCGGGTGACGGTTAGCACCCCGGAAGAGAACCACCAGTTTCTCGATACCCTGAGTCGCCTGATTTAGTGGAGTCGATCGAATCGTTTCTCGCCACGTTGCAGCAGCAATCCGATAGCGAGACGGTTACCAACCCCTATCGGCAATCTCATTGTGTGGAGAATCTGCGCCACTACCTGACTGCAATGCAGCAGGAGCGACCGACCCTGCTGTTGGTCGGAGAAGCCCCAGGCTACAAGGGGTGTGGTATCACCGGTATCCCCTTCAGCAGTGGCAAGCTGTTCCAGCAGGTGGATCATCCCTTTCTGAAAAAACTAAGGAATTTCTTAATCCTGCCGAAAATAGAGTCTGAGAACACGGCATCGATGGTGTGGCGCTATCTGGCTGAGCGAGAGATCACCCCGCTGTTCTGGAATGCCTGCCCGTTTCACCCCCATCCTGCCGGGAATCGACAGAAGAATCGTGCCCCCAACCGCAGTGAGGTAGCGGCAGGTATCCATTATCTGCAGGCGATGGTGCAGCTGTTTCGGCCGCAGCAGATTGCCGGGGTGGGGCATGCCGGTACAAATTGTGCCCGTCAGGCCTTTCCGGAACGGGAGGTGTGCTACATTCGCCACCCCTCCTATGGAGGAAAAATTGATTTTATTACCGGTATGGATCAGATCAATGCCATCAGATAGAAGATAGGCGTAGTCTCGAGGATGGTTGTTGATGTGTAATACCCAATCACCTATTTACGCACTAGCTCTGCGGGATTACACTGGAGGATAGCTGCAGGCACTCATCATCTGTAGCGGGGGAGATATTGATGAAAGGAATTGTGGAGATAGCAATGGAGTGGCGGCTGGTCTTTATGGACCTGTTCAGTGCCAAGTGGCACACGGACGATTTTAATAGTAATCGGGGTCGTATCCTGTTTAAACGGGTGCAGATTATCTCCGCCTTGATGGCGGTACTGGCACTGTTATGGCTCCCGATTGATTATATTTCACTGGACCAGGAGCACTTTATCCCGGTGTTCTGGATGCGCATGGTATGGTTCGGAGGATTGCTGCTGCTGGCCTTTGGTTGGCAGGGGACCCAGCGCTCCTGCAAGAAGGGGGTTGGGCGTCTACTGGGAATGACGCTGCTCTTCTCCGGGACCTATCTCTACCTCTGGCTCAATGTATTTGACCCTTCAGTGGCGAAGTCACTGATTGCCGGTTACTCCTTCCTCCCCTATATCGCCATTATCATGCTGGCGGTGTTCCCGCTGACGCTGATTGAGGCGGGGCTCAGTGTGACGGTTACCATCCTGCTGGTGTTGATCACCGATCTGCAGATGGATGTGGTACTGGATCAGCCGGTCTGGATCAAACTCTGGTTGATGCTGGTGATTGCCAGCATCATCTTCTGGGCCAGCGCCTCACAGCTGCATGGGTTGATGGGGCTCTATCGAGAGGCGACCCGGGATACGGTGACCGGGCTCGTCAACCGTCGTCTGGTACTGGAGGAGCTGGAGCGTATCCGTCAGGAGATGACAGAGCAGCAGAAGCCGGGAGCGATACTGCTGGCCGATCTGGATCGCTTCAAGAAGGTCAATGATGAGTATGGTCACCTCAACGGAGATCGGGTGCTGCGGGACTTCGCCCAAGCGGTGGTCGAGGTCGATCCCTCATTGACGGTGGCCGGGCGCTTTGGTGGTGAAGAGTTCCTGATGATTGTTGAACAGGCGGATGAGACGGCTGCAATGGCCGTGGCCGAGCGGGTGAACCAGACCATTCGCGAGCGGCTGGTGATCGGACTGGATGGCGAGGAGTTGCGTTATACCACCAGCCTTGGTGTTGCCACCTTTGTCGAGGGTGAGAGCCAGGACGGATTGCTGGAGCGTGCTGACAATGCTCTCTATGAGGCGAAAGGGGCGGGGCGTGACTGTGCGATTCTGGCTCCTGCCCCGACTGATGCCGTGAGTTAAGGAGCCTCTTACATGGACACCGCCCGTTTTGCAAAATGAATAAAGCAAAGTAGGTCATT
>CAYFOU010000158.1:0-7221 GCA_964344805.1 uncultured Piscirickettsiaceae bacterium
GGAGGAGGCCAAGTCCCTGTTGGTGGATGAGGAGAGCAAAGAGAATCGCAAGGTGCTGGTGGTGGATGATGAGGAGGCCAATATCGATTTTCTGCTCTCAACACTGGGGGTCGAGAGTGACCGGCTGGGGATTGGGCAGGACATCAAGCAGTTGATGGGGACCATCGGTGTCAATCAGGATGGTCTGAACGGGAATCAGAGTGCGCCGTTTGAGGTGGTTGCAGTCATGCAGGGGCGGGATGCTATTACCGAGGTGCTGCAGGCGCAACAGGATGGTGCACCGTTTGCCATTGCGCTGATCGATATGCGGATGCCGCCGGGGATTGACGGGCTGGAGACGGCGCGGCAGATTCGTCAGATCTCCAATGAGATCGAAATCGTGATCATGACCGCCTACAGTGACTATACGCTGGCGGAGATCCGGGCGGTGCTGGGGCATAACTTCTCCTTCATGAGCAAGCCATTTGATGGAGATGAGGTCTTCCAGCGGGTGATTGAGGGGTGTGCCAAGTGGAGTACCGCCTACCGTACCCATACCACCCACCAGGCGCTGCTCAGTCTGGCAGAGGAGATGCAGCAGGAGATCAAGCGCCGCAGGGAGACCGAGCAGAAGCTGGAGCAGGCCAACCGCACCAAGGATGAGTTCCTCTCCAGCATGAGCCATGAGTTGCGTACCCCGCTGACCACGATTCTCGGCTATAACGAGGTGATGATGGATGAGCCGGGGCTGCCGCAGTCGCTGCAGGAGATGCTGGAGAGCAGTACCCTGGCGAGCAAGACCCTGTTGCAGCTGGTCAACGATGTGCTCGATATGTCGAAGATCCGTGCGGGCAAGTTTGAACTCAATGAGCAGCCGTTTGATCTCTGCAAAATGCTCAATGATCTGACCGATCTGATGAAGGTCTACGGGGCCGAACGTGGGGTGTCGGTGCGGCTTAAGGTGGCCACTGCAGTGGAGTCGCTGCTCAACCATCTCTGGGTCGGGGATGATATGCGAATCTCGCAGATCCTCTTCAACCTGTTGAGCAATGCGGTCAAGTTCAGTGATGGCAAGGGGGAGGTATTGATGCGGCTGGGACTGGTTGCTTCACAGGCTGGTCATTTGCCCGGTGCCCGCCACTTCAAGCTGCAGGTGAAGGATCAGGGGGTGGGGATGAACCGGGAGACTCTGGATCGTCTCTTTACCCCGTTTGAGCAGGCGGATAGTTCCACCTCTCGTCGCTTTGGGGGGACCGGGCTGGGGCTCTATATTGCACAGCGCCTTGCCCAGATGATGGGGGGAGAGATTACGGTGGAGAGTGAAGAGGGGGTGGGTTCCATCTTTACCCTCGAACTGCCACTGTTGGAGAGTGAACTGGAGGTGGCGCAGCAGAGTGCCGCAGATGGAGAGCAGGCGCTGGTGGTGCCGCAATTGAGTGGCAAGGTGCTGCTGGCAGAGGATACGGTGCAGCTGCAGCGTCTGGCGACACTGTTGATTGAAAAGAGTGGTCTGCAGGTTGATATTGCCAATAACGGGCTGGAGGCGTTGCGTCTGGGGCAGCAGGGGGTCTATGAGTTGATCCTGATGGATATGCAGATGCCGGAGATGGACGGGATTGCAGCCACCCATGCGCTGCGTCAGATGGGGTGTAAGACGCCGATTGTGGCGTTGACCGCCAATGTGATGCAGCAGCATCAGAATCAGTTCCGGGCTGCGGGGGGGGATGGCTTTCTCACCAAGCCGATTCAGCGTTCACAGCTCTATACGGTGCTGGAACAGTACTATCCGGTTCGTGCCGATGCCCCTTCGCAAAGTGCAGGCAGTGCAGCCTATGAATCGGGGCAGCAGGATCTTAGCAGTCTGATCAGCGAGGAGATGTGGGAGGAGTTCTGGAGTTACCTGCTGGAGGCGGAGGCCGATTTGGAGAAGGGGTGGGCGCAGCAGGACTGGGAACTGCTGAGAAGTGCTGCTCACGCCATCAAGGGGATGGGAGCCTCCTATGGAGAGCCGGAGATGACCGATTGCGGTGCGGCGCTGCAGGATAGTGCCGCCAGTGGTGAGTTGCCCCGAATCGAGTCCGATTATCAGGCCCTGATTACGTTGTTGAAGAGGCGCAATCCCAAGCACGCCAGTTGAACTCCTCTGCGCTGTTTTTTCCGTAACTTAGGCGCTATTCAGCTCCATTTTCTGCTATAATTTTGCGCTTTAAATCGGGCGGCCATGGGGTGCTGTTCGGACAGGAAAAAATTCAACATCCATGACTGATTTTGCCAAGGAAGTGCTCCCGATCAATATTGAGGAGGAGATGCGGCAGTCGTACCTCGACTACGCGATGAGCGTGATTGTCGGGCGTGCGCTCCCCGATGCCCGTGATGGTCTGAAGCCGGTTCATCGCCGTGTGCTCTATGCGATGAATGAGCTGGGCAACGACTGGAATAAATCCTACAAGAAGTCGGCCCGTATCGTCGGTGATGTGATCGGTAAATACCATCCGCATGGTGACACTGCGGTCTATGACACCATCGTACGTATGGCGCAGCCCTTCTCGATGCGCTACATGCTGGTCGATGGTCAGGGTAACTTTGGTTCGGTTGATGGCGACTCGGCAGCAGCGATGCGATACACCGAGATCCGCATGTCGAAGATTGCCCACGATCTGCTGGCCGATCTCGACAAGGAGACGGTCGACTTCATCCCCAACTACGATGAGAGCGAGCATGAGCCCTCGATTCTGCCAACCCGCCTCCCCAACCTGCTGATCAACGGTTCCGAGGGCATTGCGGTCGGTATGGCGACCAAGATTCCTCCGCACAACCTGACTGAGGTGGTGAGTGCCACCATTGCGCTGATCGATGACCCGGAGATGGAGATCGATGGGTTGATGGAGCATCTGCCGGGACCGGACTTCCCCACCGGTGCCATCATCAACGGGGTGAAAGGCATTCATGAGGCCTACAAGACTGGTCGTGGCCGTATCTACCTGCGTGCCCGCACCCACATCGAGGGCGAGGAGGGGCAGAAGCAGACTCTGGTGGTTGATGAGCTACCATTTCAGGTCAACAAGGCGCGGTTGCTGGAGCGCATCGGCGAGCTGGTGCGTGAGAAGAAGCTGACCGGCATCTCGGCACTGCGCGACGAGTCCGACAAGGATGGCATGCGCATGGTGATCGAGTTGAAGCGCGGTGAGGTGGCTGAGGTGGTGCGCAACAACCTCTTCAAGCAGACCATGATGCAGAATGTCTTCGGCATCAACATGGTGGCGCTGGTCGACGGACAGCCCAGACTGCTCAATCTGAAGGAGGCGCTGGAGGTCTTTATTCGCCACCGTCGTGAGGTGGTGACCCGCCGTACCCTCTATGAGCTGCGCAAGGCGCGTGAGCGTGCCCATGTGTTGGAGGGGCTGGCGATTGCGCTGACCAATATTGATCCGATCATTGCGCTGATCAAGGCCTCCGCGAATCCTGCTGAGGCCAAGACCAAGCTGATGGCGCAGGGATGGCCCCCCGGTATCGTGGTCGATATGCTCGATCGCGGTGATATTGCCGATACCCGTCCGGAAAATCTGGAGCCCGGTTACGGCATGGTGGAGGACCTCTACTACCTCTCCCCGGTACAGGCGCAGGCGATTCTCGATCTCAAGCTCCACCGCCTGACCGGGCTGGAGAAGGAGAAGATCCTTGATGAGTACAGGGCACTGCTCGACAAGATTGCCGAGCTGCTGAAGATTCTGCGTGACCCGGACCGGCTGATGGCGGTGATCCGTGAGGAGCTGGTGGAGCAGCGCGAGAAGTATGGTGATGAGCGCAAGACCGAGATCACCCAGAGTGAGGCCGATCTGACGCTGGAGGATCTGATCAATGAAGAGGATATGGTGGTCACCCTCTCCAACGGCGGCTATGTCAAGTCGCAGCCGGTGGCCGACTACCGTGCCCAGCGCCGAGGTGGACGCGGCAAGAGTGCTGCCACCACCAAGGATGAGGACTTTATCGAGCGCCTGGTGGTGGCCAACAGCCATGACACCATCCTCTGCTTCTCCACCCGTGGACGGCTCTACTGGCTCAAGGTCTATCAGTTCCCGCAGGCGGGGCGTACCGCACGGGGGCGTCCGATCAATAATCTGTTGCCGCTGGAAGAGGGAGAGCGCATTACCGCCTTCCTTGCGGTCAAGGAGTATGCGGAGGATCAGTTCGTATTCATGGCGAGCACCAGTGGTATCGTCAAGAAGACCCCGCTGACCGACTTCTCCCGTCCCCGCTCTGCCGGCATCATTGCGGTCGAGTTGCGCGATGAGGATGAACTGGTCGGGGTAGAGCTGACCGATGGCAACAGGGATATCATGCTCTTTGCCAGTGGCGGAAAGGCGGTGCGCTTCAATGAGTCGACGGTGCGTGCAATGGGCCGTATTGCACGAGGAGTGAAGGGGATGGATCTGCCTGCTGAAGAGCACATCATCTCGCTGCTGGTGCCGGAGAAGAGTCATATCCTCAGTGCCACCGAGAATGGCTACGGCAAGCGTACGCCACTGGAGGAGTACCCCTGCAAGGGACGAGGCACCAAGGGGGTGATCTCGATTCAGACCTCGGATCGCAATGGTGCGGTGATCGGTGCGGTGCAGGTGGATGAGGGGGAGGAGATCATGATGATCACCGATGGAGGGACGCTGGTGCGCACCCGTGTCGATGAGGTCTCGATCACCTCGCGCAACACCCAGGGGGTGACCCTGATTCGCCTTAGTGAGGGGGAGAAGCTGGTCGGCATCGAGCGAGTGGAGGAGAGCGACTCGCAAGAGGATGATGTCGAGGGCGATGATGCCGAGGCATAGACGGATAGAGGACGCCAGGCCCTGTGCTTGGCGTTTTTGTTTTTAGAGAAAAGTAATGACATCTTTGAAGAGGACAGAAAACGATGGCAAGAACCTACAATTTTAGTGCAGGTCCGGCGATGTTGCCGACTGCGGTGATTGAACGTGCTCAACAGGAGATGCTGGAGTGGAACGGCTCCGGCATGTCGGTGATGGAGATGAGCCATCGTGGCAAGGACTTCATGTCGATTGCGGAGAGTGCCGAAAACAATCTGCGTGAGGTGATGGGGATTCCCGACAACTACAAGGTGCTGTTCCTACAGGGGGGCGCCTCCAGCCAGTTTGCGATGGTGCCGCTGAATCTGATGGGGGGCAGCGGCAGTGCCGACTACCTCAATACCGGCATGTGGTCGAAGAAGGCGGTTGCCGAGGCGAAGCGCTACGGCAGCGTCAATCTGGCGGCTGATACCTCCGAGTCCGGCTTCTGCTCGGTGCCTGCACAGGATTCACTCGACCTGAACCCCAATGCGGCCTATGTCCACTACACCCCGAACGAGACCATCGGTGGTGTCGAGTTTGACTATGTGCCGGAGACCGGTGGGGTGCCACTGGTGGCTGATATGTCCTCCACCATCCTCTCGCGTCCGATGGATGTCTCCAGATACGGCATCATCTATGCCGGTGCGCAGAAGAATATCGGCCCTGCCGGGCTGACCATCGTCATCGTGCGTGAGGATCTGATCGGCAATGCCGCCGAGACCACTCCGGCGATGTTCAACTACGAGACCCACGCCAAGGCGGACTCGATGTACAACACGCCTCCGACCTACAGCTGGTACATGGCGGGTCTGGTATTCGAGTGGATCAAGGAGCAGGGTGGTCTGGAGAAGATGGGTGAGATCAACCAGCGCAAGGCGAGCAAGATCTATGATCTGATTGACGGCAGTGACTTCTACGGTAATCCGGTAGAGAAGAACGCCCGCTCCTGGATGAATGTACCGTTCACGCTGGCGGATGCCGAGCTGGATGGCGCCTTCCTCACCGGTGCCACCGAGCGTGGTCTGGTGACCCTGAAGGGGCACCGCTCTGTCGGCGGTATGCGCGCCAGTATCTACAATGCAATGCCGGAAGAGGGTGTGGATGCACTGGTTGAATTCATGAAGGAGTTTGAGCAGAACAACGCTTAAGTCACAATCACAATGGCCGCACCATACTCCTTGCCCTGGAGTGTGGTGCAGTGGTCACAACAGGGAGGTTACTGATGAACAAGATTCTTACACTTAACAATATTTCGGCGGTTGGACTGGACCGTCTGCCGCATGACAACTATGAGGTTGCCTCGGAGATCCAGCATCCCGATGCGATCCTGCTGCGCTCCTTCAAGATGCATGATATGGAGATCCCGGAGACGCTGAAAGCGGTCGGTCGTGCCGGTGCGGGCGTCAACAATATCCCCATCGACAAGATGACCGAGCGCGGTATCCCGGTCTTCAATGCTCCGGGGGCCAATGCCAATGCGGTGAAAGAGCTGGTGATCTCCAGCATGTTGATGGCCAGTCGTAATATTGCCCAGGCGTGGGATTATGCCCGTAATCTTGAAGGGGATGACGGCATGATCGCCAAGGATGTTGAGGCGGGCAAGAAGAAGTATGTCGGTTTCGAGTTGCCGGGGCGCACCCTGGGTGTGGTTGGCCTCGGTGCGATCGGTGTACAGATCGCCAATGCGGCGATCTCGCTGGGGATGAAGGTAATCGGTTATGACCCCACCATGACCATCCAGAGCGCCTGGAAGCTCTCGGCCGAGGCGACGCGTGCCCACAGTGTCGAGGAGCTGCTGGAGGAGGCGGACTTCGTTACCTTCCATGTGCCGCTGATCGATGCCACGCGTCACATGATCAATGCCGAGCGTATTGAGCGGATGAAGAAGAATGCGGTGATCATGAACTTTGCCCGTGGCGGCATTGTCGATGACACGGCGGTGCTGGCGGCACTCGATGCAGGCAAACTCTACTCCTATATCAACGATTTCCCGACCAACGAGAACAAGAACCACCCCCGTGTGGTCTGTCTGCCACACCTTGGTGCCTCGACGGCAGAGGCGGAGGACAACTGCGCCATCATGGTAGCGGATCAGGTCAAGGACTATCTGGAGAATGGCAATATCACCAACTCGGTCAACTTCCCGGAGATGAAGATGGGGCGTGCCGGAGATGGGCGAATCACTGTAGCCAATGCCAATGTGCCCAATATGGTGGGACAGATCACCTCGGTACTGGCCGATGCCGGGATCAATATCGTTGACATGATGAACAAGTCACGTGATGAGATTGCCTACAATCTGCTCGACGTGGAGGGGAGTGTCGATGATCATGTGATTGAGAAGATTCAGGCGATTGACGGGGTATTGTCTGTACGTCTGGTTTGATATCGTATTGTTATA
>CAYFOU010000159.1:0-7195 GCA_964344805.1 uncultured Piscirickettsiaceae bacterium
TGACGCAGCTGCTCGGTCGCCTCGATCCCATCCATCTCTGGCATCTGCATATCCATCAGCACCAGATCAAAGCTCCCCTGCAACGCCTGCTCCACCACCTCACGTCCATTACAGGCGATGGTCACCTCAACCCCCATCATCTCCAACAGACGGCGCTCCAAAATCTGGATCTCCGGGGTATCCTCCGCCACCAGCACCTGCCCCTTGAAGTATTGATGTTTTTGCTCCTCATCAAAGCGCTCCATACACTCTTCCGGCACCTCGATATCACTGAGGCGACAGGGGATCATCAGCTCGAAGCAGGACCCCTTCCCCTCCTCACTCTCCACCTGAATGCGGCCTCCCATCTTCTGCGCCAGAATCGAGGAGATGTGAAGCCCCAGACCGGTACCACCAAAGCGGCGCGAGATGGAGCTGTCGGCCTGCTCAAAGGGTTGGAAGATGCGCTCCACCACCTCGGCCGACATGCCGATCCCGCTGTCCTCCACCTGGAAGTGGAGCTGCTCACCCACCTCATCCATCCAGACCTGCAACACCACACTCCCCACTTCGGTAAACTTGACCGCATTGCCCAGCAGATTGATCAGTATCTGGGTGATGCGCTTGCCATCCCCCAGCACCTGATAACGGGGCAAATTATGCTCCTCCACCCGGAACTCAAGACCGGAATCCCGCGCCCGTACCGAGAAGATATGCTCCACCTCACGCACCAGAATACAGAGCTCAAACGGTGCCTCATCAATCTCGAACTTGCCTGCATCCACCTTGGAGAGATCAAGGATATCGTTGATCAGCGCGAGCAGGCTCTTGCCCGAGATCTCCACCGAGCGCAGCAGGTCACGCTGATCAACATCCAGTGCCGTATCGGCCAACATCTCACTGTTGCCGATAATCGACGTCAGCGGAGTCCGTAGTTCATGGCTGACCGAGGCAAGAAATTCATCCTTCGCCTTATTGGCCCGCCGTGCACTCTCCGCACTGAGCAGCTCGCGCAGATCATGGATCACCAATACTGCGCCATTCACCGCCCCCCCTTGGTATAAAACGGAACCGGAAATCTGAACCGGAATATGCTGTTCGTGGGCTGTCGCCAGCGCCATGTTGGCACTGTCTTCCTCCCCCTCCTGCGCTTCAAACAGCAGTCGTCCAAACGGCGTTATCTTCACCAGTTCGAAATCCATACTCTCTTCGGTATCGATCCAGATCAGTACATGGATATGGCCCCCACAGAAGATGCGCACCAGATAGAGGGTGCTCTCCACCATCTCACCCGCCGCCGTATGCCAGCGATAACGGTGGTGCAGATCGCTTACCAACGCCCCCTCACTACCCTGCATCCACTGCTCAAGACGTTCCCGATCCTCTGACAGGATCAGCTCGGAGAGTGGAATACTCTGCAATGCACTGCGCTGATAACCAAACTGGCTCTCAAACTCATGGCTGACGAGGAACACCTGCCCCCCGGCCTCCCCTTCACTGATATCCACCACCACCAGCGGTACCGGGGCCTCCTCCAAAATCTGGTGGAACTCCCCATGATCCCGATCATGGATGGTCTGAATGCGGTCGCTAAACAGCGAGATCAGATACTCCAGCCCCTCACCCTGCCGATCCGTTTCACTAAAAAGGATACTCAACGGCTTGCCCAGCAGCTGCCCCTCTCCCCTTCCCACCAGCTGGGCCAATCTCGGGTTGACCTTCAGAATGCGGTTGCCCTTGTCGACCACCACCAGCCCCTCATTCATCGAGGAGAGGATGCTGTGCAGCTCACGTCGCTGCCGGGAGATAGCAACGGTATAGGTCTCCACCCCATCCACCGCCTGGTTGATTCCCTCTTTCAGTAGCTGCAGGTCACCGGTGTAATCAGCATCGATACGTTGATCAAAGCGTCCCTTGGCCAGCGAAGCAATCACCCGGTTGATATCGTCAATAATCTTCTGCTGTGCCTCAAACAGGGTATTCAGCACCACACCCACCTGACCGATCTCATCCCGGCTATCAACATCAACCCGCACATTGAAATCTCCTCGCTGCACCAGATAGCGCACCGCATGCTGCATCTGCTCCACCGAGTGGAGAATATCCGTTACCAGTCGCCAGGCGATCCAGAGGGCGGAAAAGAGCGAGACCATCACCAGCAGCAGATAGAGGCGAAACAGCATCTGCGAACTATCAAGCAACCGCTGCGACTCGGTCATGATCCCGCTCATCAGGTGTTCCTCTACCTGCTTCATCAGATCCAGTTTCTGGCTGGAGAGCTCAAACCAGCGTGCAGGATCAATCCCCAGCTCCACATCCTCCCCTTTCTCCAGTGCCAACAGCCGAATCTCTTCAGCCTGCTGGAACACATCATGTTCCATCATCTGCCGATAGAGCTGTCGATCCTCTTCCGAGATCAGATCGACAAATTCTTGAAGTGCATACTCCTGCAGCGCAATGGTCTCCACCAACCGCTTATACATCCCGGAGACAAAACGGCCATTGGCAAGAATGCCACTGAGTAGGCCGCGCTCGATACCGACAAACTCCTTGCCCCGCAACAGGCTTTCATAGGCGAAGATGCGGCTATGCATCGACAACTCTCCCACCATTATGGAGAGGGTGTGGATCAGGTCGAACATGCGGTGGTTGATAGCGGTATACCACTCCAGTGACTCGGAACAGCCCAGTGCATGCTGATCAATCTGCGCACGCATAAAGTCAATCTCATCCAGATCCAGCAACAACCCGCTGATCGGCTCCATCAGTTTCTGCTGATAGCGGGTGGTATCAAGCCGCTTCAATGCACTGTGAACAACAACAATCTGCCGGTCACTCTCCTCTCGCTGCAGGGGCAACTGCTCACCAAAGAGTCGCCCCTGGCTTCCCAGATAGCCGCAGCTGATACCACGCTCTTTCTGAATCTGGTGGATCAGCCCACTGAAACCGGAGGTAATATGGGCAAAGACACTCAGCGTCATCGCCTCTTCACGCTGACGCTCCTTCTCCTGCAGCTCTCCAACAGAAAAATAGAAGAGAGAGATGAATGGCACGATCACCATCAGCAACAGCTTCTCGCTCAACTTGAGTCTGGATAACCAGCTCACCCCTAGTACTCCAGATAGGTACTTTTTATGGGATGACTTTCTTTCTTTCTTTCTTTACAAAAATCATTCAAAAATACCTGGGCGCAAGCAGACGCTCAGGCCTCCTCTCCCCCCATTATGAGAAAGGCCTTTGGATGAAACAAGTTGGCGATAATACCACCAAAAAACGTCGGGGAACTCCCCGAGCGCGGGCCGCATTGTATCGCAGTTAAAGGTTCAGTCTTTCACAAAAACGGCAATTATTAAATAACTTCATAGAGTTAGAGCACATCAGCACATCCCAGGCAGGCAGCCTCAGTGATTTGATCGAGCAACATCTGCGCCTGCTCTATCGCCAGATCATGCTGGTGCTGATGGATGGCATCACAGAGCTGCTTGCCGGTACGGGTCAATTTGGGATAGCCAAAGAGGGCACCGCTCCCCTTGAGGTTGTGACCAATCAACCGCATCCGTTCCCAGTTTTGCTGTTCCAATGCGGTCACCAGCTCTTCCCTCTGGCTCTCCAGCCGTTTCAGGAACAGTATCACCAGCTCTTCATCAATGATCTCGGATTCGGCACCCTGTACCGGCTGCACCGTTGGGTCGGTGGCGAGATACTGCTTCAGCACCTGCTGCAGCTCCTTGCGGTTGATCGGCTTGCCGAGAAAGCCATCACAACCAGCGCTATGGAAGGCATCCTTGTGCTGTTGCATCACATTGGCGGTGAGTGCAATCACCGGGGTCTCATTCCCCAGCATCCGCAACTGTTTCGTGGCTTCGATGCCATCCATCTCCGGCATCTGCATATCCATCAGGATCAGATCAAACGGTTCCTGTAACGCCTGCTCTACCGCCTCACGGCCATTATTTACCAGCGTTACCGTTGCCCCCAGCATCTCCAGAATACGGCGCTCCAGCACCTGCAACTCCGGGGTATCCTCAGCCACCAGCACAGTGCCATGGAAACGGGCCAACGCTACAGTATCCTCATCCTCGATCTCTTCCAGTACCTGCAGCTCACTCTCCAGCCAGGGGATATTGAGCTGGAAACGGGAACCCTCCCCATCACGACTCTCCACCGTAATATCCCCCCCCATGCGTTCAGCCAGAATCCAGGAGATATGGAGCCCCAGCCCGGTACCCCCATAGCGCTTGGAGATGGAGCTGTCGGCCTGCTCGAAGGGCTTGAAGATCCGCTCCATCACCTCCTCGGACATACCAATGCCGTCATCTTCGACCAGGAAGTGGAGCTGCTGGTCAAGCCAGATGGTGAGGGTGACCGTCCCCTGATTGGTGAACTTGATCGCATTGCCCAGCAGGTTGATCAGAATCTGAGCAATACGCCGCCCATCTCCTAACAGCTGATGGGTGGGGAAGATCTTCTGCCACACCTGGAAATGGATCCCCGCATCCTGGGCCTGGGTGGAGATGATCTGCTCCACCTCCCCCACCATCCGGGTCAACTCGAATTGATCAATCTCGAATTTTCCGGCATCCACCTTGGAGATGTCAAGGATGTCATTGATCAGCGCCAGCAGGGTTTTGCTGGAGACCTCAACCGAACGCAACAGACCATGCTGATCCTCATCCAGCATACTCTCGGCCAGAATCTCACTGTTGCCGATGATTGAGGTGAGCGGGGTACGCAACTCATGGCTGACCGAGGCGAGGAAGTCATCCTTGGCCTGATGGACACGCAGAATCTCTCGCAGATCATGAACCACCAGTACCGCACCATGGACCGCCGCCTCCTCATAGAGTACTGAACCGGTCACCTGCACCGGTATACGCTCCTGCCGCGCGGTAATCAGCTCCATATTAATCAGTGAGGGATCCTCTTCACGCGCAAAGAGCTTGCCAAATGGGGTCAGCTTCACCAGTGCCCAATCCATGGTCTGTTGGGTATTGATCTGAATCACCACATGGGTACGCCCTTCACAGAAGATGCGCACCAGCGATACACTGCTGTCGACCCACGCCCCCTCGGTACTGTACCAGCGGTAGTGGTGATAGCGATCCGAGATCAGCTCTCCTTCGGCCTCCATCATCCAGCGGTGGAGTCGTTCCAGATCCTCCACCGGCAACAGTGATTCCAGTGGACGTCCCTGCAGGGCCGCACCCGAATAACCAAACTGGCTCTCAAACTCCCGGCTGACGAGAAAGACCTTGCCTCCAACCTCCTCACCACTGATATCGGCCACCAGCAACGGTACCGGCGCCTGCTCCAGCATCTGATGAAACTGTTGATGATCCTGATCATGCAGCACCTGAATGCGGCTGCGGAACAGGGAGATCAGATAATCCACCCCACCACCACGCTCCTCTTCACTGTGCGCCCCAAACAGTACCGAGACCGGCTGCCCCACCAGCTCTGGCTCCGCCATCTCCATCAGCTGCACCAGCTTTGGATTGATCTTGAGAATGGTGTTCTGCTTATCAACCACCACCAACCCCTGATCAATCGAGGCAATGATGCGTTGCAGCTCATGCCCCTGCTGAGAGATGGCATGGGTATGGCGCTTGAGGCCATCCACCGCACAGTTGATCCCCTCTTTCAGATGGAGCAGATCTCCAGCATAGTGGGCATCGATATGCTGGTCAAAGCGGCCTTCGGCCAACGAGGTGACCACCCGGCTGCTCTCACCAATGATCTTCTGCTGGGCGGAGAAGAGGGTGTTGAGAATGGTGCCGATCTGACCGATCTCATCACGATTATCAAGGTCAACCCGTACCGAGAAGTCCCCTTGATCCACCAGCTGCTGCACCGCCCTCTGCATCTGATCGACCGAACGGAGAATATCCCGTACCATGCGCCAGGCAACCCAGAGGGTGGTGAGCAGAGCGGCAATGACCACCAGCAGGTAAATGCGGAACAGTGACTGTGCACGATAGAGATGCTGTCTCGACTGCTGTTGCATGCGCCCGATCATCTGCTCCTCCAGCTGCTTGAGCTGATCCAGCTCCTGCAGGGTGATACCAAACCAGTGCTCTGCATTCACCTCGAGTACCGCCCGGTCCCCACTATCCAGCACCCGACGTCGGATCTCTCCACTCTCACGGAAGGCAGGTTGCTGCAGGATCCAATCGAGATGGGCCTGCTCCTCCGCCGAGATCAGGTCGGTAAATTCACGCAGTGCATACTGCTGCAGCGCAATCGCCTCGATCAGCCGCTTGTACATGCCGGCAACAAAGCTGCCGTGGGAGAAGATGCCGTTAAGCAGGCTGCGCTCAATGGCAATAAACTCCTTGCCCCGCAGCAGGTTCTCATAGGCGATGATGTCGCCGTTCAGCGCCACCTCCTCAATCAACGTGGAGAGGGTGTGGACCAAATGAATCATCTGGCTATTGATCCCGCTATACCACTCCAGTGACTCGGAACAACTCAGCGCCAGCGCATTGATCTGGTTACGCATGAAGTGGATATCCTCCAGACTATCCACCAGTGTATCGGCCTGCTGACGCAGCACGGTGCGCTCTCCGTTACGTTCCAGCTGCTTCAATACCATCACCACCTCACCGATCTTGTGGTCAGTCGCAGTGTGCTGGATAGCAAAATGGTCCCCAAAGAGGCGCCCTTCACTGCCGAGAAAACCGCAGTGGATACTGCGCTCCTTCTGCATCTCGTGGAGCAGCCCGCTGAGGCCGGAGGTGACCTGCGCAAAATGGTTGAGGGTCTCCGCCTCATGATGCTCATACTGCTTCTGCTGCAGCGCATCTGCTGAAAAATAGAGCAGTGCAATCAATGGCACGATGACCATCAACAGCAGTTTTTCTCGCAGTTTGAGGTGGGAAAGCCAGCTCATTCCTACCCCCCGGAAAGGGCCGGATTCAGGGGATGACTTTCTTTCTTTCTTTCTTTCTTTCTTTACAAAAATCATTCAAAAACCCGGAGAAGGAGCCCTCTCATTCCCCCGAATTGGAGGGGTTCCGGTTGATAACATCTGTTGGATAAGGCTGGAATAATACCACCAAAAAAGTCAGGAAATCGATACCCAACGGTAGTATGGGTAGTCAACCACTATTCATAAACAACTAAAAACAGCCGTATTAACGGCATTAAGGAAGCTCTGAAAAAGTCTGTGCGAAATAGATCGTGCCTATAACGTTCAAGATCAAGGCGAAGATCGCAG
>CAYFOU010000160.1:0-7125 GCA_964344805.1 uncultured Piscirickettsiaceae bacterium
TGGTTACAGGCTAACGGCCGGATATATTGACATACATCATATTATGCAACACAATCTAAACACACTTTAACACTAGGGTTACTGGAAAATGGATATTGCTTCTCTCATCGGCATGGGTGCCGGCGTCCTGATGGTCTTTGGTGCCATCCTCAGTGGCGGCAACCCCGGTGACTATATCAATGTGCAGGGAATCATGATCGTACTGGGCGGCACCGTCTCCGCCACCCTGCTCAACTTCCGTATGTCGGATGTGCTTCGGGCCTACGGCTCGGTAGCCCACGTCTTCTCCAGTCAACGCGAAAAACCAATCGATACCCTGATTGAGGTGATGCGTCTGAATGACATGGTGCGCAGACATGGTCGCTTGGCACTGAACAAATACAGCGAACACTCCGGCAACAAGATGAAGAACCGAATCATGGCCAAGGCGATCCAGCTCTCTGTGGATAACCTCTCCCATGAAGACATTGTGGTCTCGCTGCGTACCGAGATCGACAGCGTAAAGGTACGGGATACCATCAACCAGGAGGTATTCAAGAAGATGGCGGTCTATGCCCCATCGATGGGGATGATCGGTACCCTGATCGGTCTGGTCGAGATGCTGGGATCAATGACCAACCCGGCAGAACTGGGACCGGCAATGGCACTGGCCCTGATCACCACCTTCTATGGCGCCTTCTTCGCCACCCTGATCTTCCTCCCGATCGCCGGAAAGCTGCGTGTAGTGATGCTGGAGAGTGTGGTCAATCTGGAGATCATCTACGAAGGGGCGATCTCGCTGGCGACCAACGGCTCGGTGATGGTGCTCTACGAGCGCGCTGTCTCCTACATCCCGGAAGAGCACCGCATCTCATTTGACGACCTGAAAGAGATCATCGACATTCAGGATGGCACCGAGACCAAGTCCAAATAGCCATGCTCCCGAAAAAATCACAGGCCAAGGCAAGACCCCGGAAAAATATTGGGGGAGGCGAGCCGATTGGCAAGTCGGCCACGAAATCCTCACTGGTCGACCCCTATCTGGAGGAGGATAATCCCTCCTGGATGACCACCTACGGTGACCTGATTACCGTAATCCTCACCTTCTTCGTAATGCTGCAGGGGCTCTCGATCGTCAACGAAGACAAGTTCTCGGAGCTGTTCAACAAGAGAAAATTCTTCCTGATCTCCCAGCAATTCAACGAGATGAAACTGATGGGCAAGGATCGGGTCTCGGTTCCACAGGAGGAGTTCAGTGAGCTGAAGAGTCGTCGCATGGCGCAAAAGCGGATCCTGCGCCTCTCCAAGATGATCATGAAGGACTTCCGTCGCATCGGCCTGCAGCATATCGTCAAGGCAAAGCCGAGCAAGGATCGGCTCTCGGTGGAGGTGCAGGTCAACAGCAGCGTGCTCTTCAAATCAGGCAAGGGTCATATGACCGAGACCGCGTCGATGATCATCGACAAACTGACCAGCGAATTCTGTACCTACGACGACGTCAAGATCAATATTGAGGGTCATACCGACAATGTGCCGATCAAGACCGCCGCCTACCCCTCCAACTGGGAACTATCAGCCATTCGTGCCACCAGCGTACTGCGCCGGATGATCAACAACTGTATCGATCCCTCCAATGTCACTGCGACCGGATACGGGGATCGTGTACCGATCAGCCACAACAATGATGCACAGGGGCGGGCGAAGAACCGTCGTATCGTGATTCGGTTGGAGTACTAGTACCCCATCAACATTGTATTGGCAGTCTCAGCAAACCTGAATAGGGTGAGCTGCAAGGCGGACGAACGCAGGACTGGTCATAGCCAATTCAAGAGAGAACAACGAAGCAGATGGCCCTATTCAGGCTTGCCCAAAGGGAATCCCACCTCGAGCACAATACAGCGTTACAGCTATTTGATATAGAGTGGCTATACCGGCATAGCTGTGCCTTGTCTTGCACTCGAGGTGGAGATTCTGAGACAGTCAATACAATATTGACGGGGTACTGATTATCGGTGCAACACTTCGGACAGCTTCACCAGCTCCGAGGCAATCTGCTCCTGCTGCTTGCGCGACACATCGACCAGCTGTTTCAACGCCACCAGTTGCCGCTCAAACCCCTTGCTCTCCTCCTGTTGCCCCTCCAGCGTGCGCTGCAGAATCTCGATCCGCACCATCAACTCTTCCGGAGTCAAAACCTCAATCGGTTCAGGTTCGGGTTCAGGCTCTACCACATCAATTTCATGCGGTTTTCCACGCCCAAAGATGGAGACCAGCACCCCCTTGATATCCTCTCCCAGATAGTGGATCCCCTCCCCTACATAGAAGGCAAATTGTGAAACCACTCCCTTTTCCTCATCCATAGTACGCTCCAAAAGGCTGATCCTTCATACTATAATGGAGCGATGAGTAGTTCGACAACCGACCGCATCAAACTGGAGGAGAGCTGGAAGCAGGTACTGCTACCGGAGTTCGAGAAGCCCTACATGGTGCAGCTGCGCCAGTTCCTGCTACAGCGCAAACAGCAGGGTGCGAGACTCTTCCCCCCCTCCAGCCAGTGGTTCAACGCCTTTGATCACACCCCGTTTGACCAGGTCAAGGTGGTGATTATCGGGCAGGACCCCTACCACGGTCCGGGGCAGGCCCACGGCCTCTGCTTCTCGGTACAGCCCGGCGTACGGGTCCCCCCCTCTCTGGTCAATATCTACAAGGAGCTGGAGAGTGATCTCGGCATTCACAACGAGAGCGGCACGCTGACCTCCTGGGCCGATCAGGGGGTGCTGTTGCTCAACGCAGTACTGACCGTTGAGGCAGGCAGTGCCGGCGCCCATCAGGGCAAGGGGTGGGAGACCTTTACCGATGCCGCCATCGACCACCTCAACCGGGAACGGGACCACCTGGTCTTCATCCTCTGGGGCAGCTATGCCCAGAAGAAGGGGGCACGGATTGATCGCAACCGCCATCTGGTGATTCGCTCTCCCCACCCCTCCCCGCTCTCGGCCCATCGCGGCTTCTTCGGCAGTCGTCCCTTCTCCCAGAGCAACGACTATCTGACCCAACACAGCATCGAGCCGATCAACTGGCAGTTGTGAGCCGCTTCTCTACCGTTCGCTGGGGAGTAGTCAGCGCTGTTCTGGCCACCCTGATCTGGTCATGGAACTTTATCATCGCCCGAGGCGTGATCGATACCATCCCCCCGGTCACCCTCGCCTTTCTGCGCTGGTCCACTGCGCTCATACTGCTGCTCCCCTTTGTATGGTCGTCACTACGTCAGAGCTGGCCCGACATGCGCCACCATCTGCGCTATCTGCTGATCGTTTCACTGCTCGGTGTCACCCTGTTCAACACCCTGGTCTATATCGCCAGCCAGACCACTGCCGCCCTCAACCTCTCGCTGATCTCCATCACCTTCCCGGTCTTTATCGTCCTCTTCTCTGCCCTGTTCCTGGGAGAGGCGATCACCCGCAACCGCATTTTGGGGCTGATACTGGTATTAATCAGCATCCTCTATCTCAGCAGTGGTGGTGATCCCGGACAGCTATTGGCACTGCAGTGGGTGGTTGGAGATCTGTGGATGTTGCTGGCAGCCATCCTGTTCGCCATCTACAGCATACTGCTGCGCTACAAACCGCAGGGGCTGGGCATCCGCCTCTTTCTCGGTTACACCTTCGTGATCGGCTGGCTGCTGCTGATTCCCTTGATGGTGTGGGAACAGTTCTACCACCCATGGCCACAGATCTCTCTGACGGCTGCAGGGGGTATTCTCTATCTGGGCCTCTTCACCTCGATCGGCTCCTACATCTTCTGGAACCATGCCGTTGCCACCATAGGCCCAACCCATGCGGGGATGATCTACTACACCCTGCCGCTATTCAGCGGCATTGAGGCTTGGCTGGTACTGGGAGAGCCGATCACACTGGTCCACGGGATCAGTGCCATCGGTATCCTCTACGGTATCTACCTCTCTACTCGAACTACCATCCCATCAGATCGTTAGAGACCGAGAGCTGCTCCTGCGCCTGTGCAATCTTGGCGTGGATCTCTTCACGACGCCCCGCATCCGCCACCGGGCGATGGGGACGTGAAGGTGCCTTCAGCGCCCTCTTCAACACCTCAATCGCCTGCTGATGCCTCCCCTGATCAATCAGAAAATCCCCATAGAAGTAGTTGGGATCAATCCCGTTGGGGTTTACCTGCAGTGCACGCTGCAGATACTGCTCCGCCTTGTCATCATCGCCAAACCCGATCGGCCAACCGGGCACCTGATAGTAGAGGCTACCCAAGCTAGTATAGACCGAACCATTCAACACCTTGGGGTTGATCTTCTCTGCCGCCAGCAGGCGATCCCGTGCATCAGTCACCAGCCCCAACGCACCCAGCCCCCCCTTGGCACCGGCATAGGTGCTGAGGATGATCCCCTCCCACACCAGAGGCTCGGCACGATTGGGATATTGATTGCTCAAGGCATGAGCACGTCGGGACAGAATCTCGAACGCCTTCTCACGCTCCCCCTCGGAAGACTGGTAGTTGACCAGTGCCCACTCCTTCTGCAGCAGCTTCAACTCGCCCTGCAGACTCCCCGCCTGTGCCAGCGGCGCTGCAACACAGAGGGTAACGGCAACCCATTTTTTCATTTGCTTGAACATCTTCTCTCTCCTATTGATCCAGATAACTTTTTGCGATGCGGTTCTGCCCATTCAGGGCACGATCCACCAGACGGGGGAACAGGCTGTTGATGCGCACAAACAGCTTCTCCGGGAAACCCAGATAGCACTCTCTCTTCCCCTGCTCCAGTGCATCCACCACCTGCCTGGCAACCGCCTCGGGCTCATCCATCTGGGTTCCGGTTGCCTTGCACATCTCCACCATACGGTCACTGTTGAAGGGGGTGCGCACCGCACGTGGGGCGATATAGGTGACGCCGACACTACTGCCGGCCAACTCACGCCGCAACGCCTCACTGAAGCCACGCAGCGCAAACTTGGTGCTGGAGTAGGTGGTAAACCAGGCAAAGGCGATGGAACCGAAGATGGAACCGACATTGACGATCTCTCCACTCTGCTGTCGCCTCATCTGTGGAATCAACAGGCGACTGAGCTGCATCGGAGCCAATATGTTGGCCTGAAACAGCTGCTCGGTCACTGCGGCACTCTCCTGTGAAAATTCGGAAAAGCTCATCGCACCAGCAAGGTTGATCAGGATATCGACCCCACCCATCGCGCTGTTGGCAAACTCCACCAATCGCTGTCGGTCTGTATCTTCCGTCACATCCACGGCCAACGAAAAGATCCCCTGATCGGCGCCGAAGCCCGCTTGCAGCAGCTCCTCCTCCAGTGCAGCCAACGCCTCCTCTCTGCGCCCCACCAGCACAACCCTGGCCCCCTTCTCCACCAGTTGCCGCGCCACCGCACGACCAATCCCGCCAGAGGCCCCGGTCAATACCACCCGCTGTCCACTCAGGCGCATGATGCGACCCTCCGAAAGATATCTCCATAGAGGCGGTACATCACCTTGGCGCAGTGGATGATCGCTGCCTGTGCCTCGGCATCATCCACCCTGTTCATCAACTGCTGATAGAAGTCGACATGCTCCACATCCAGCGAACCATGGGAGCGCAGATAGCTGAAGGCCTCCTTGGGCAGGTTGAGTGAGGTCTCAATCGCATCCGCTGCACGGATCGCCAGCTGTACACTGGTCCCCTCCAGTACCAACACCATGCCAAAGAAGCCAACCGGATTACGGCGCTGGATGGTGTCCCAGGCATAGCAGACCATCAGCTCGGTCTCGATCTCCGGGGTACCGTTGCGCACCGCCTCCTTGTCTTCCCCCAGTGCCTCGATATCGTTGAGAATCCACTCCTGATGCCCCATCTCCTCCTCGATATACTCACCAACCGCCTCACGCAGCCACTCCAGTGATTCAGGCAGACGACCACCACACGCCATCAACAGCGGCGTGGTGTGCTTCACATGGTGGTAGGCCTCGGTCAGGAAGGCAAGATAGGTATCCCGACTGATCTTCCCCTCTACCGCCTCCTGCAGCAGCGGAATCGACAGAAATGCGTTGCGCTCCACCTCCGTCTCACTCAATAGTCGTTGATAGAATTCACTCATGCTGCGATCTCCCGATGCTCCTGTTCAGATTGATATAAAGCTTCAATACGTTGTTGATACTGTGCCCAGATGGCCTCTCTGCGCGGGCGGGCGGTGCCGGTCCATTGACCATTCTCAATCGAGAACGGGGCATCGGCATCGATCCATCTGCGGATACGGGCATAGTCCGGCAGACCACGATTGACCTGCTCAACCGCTGCCGCCACATCGGTTGCTGGACGAGAGACGACTACCGCCACATTCCAGGGACGCCCATCACCAAACAGGGCCACCTGCAGAATCCCCGGCTCGATCACCAGCTCACGCTCCACCCACTCCGGGGCCACATTACGCCCGAAGGCGGTAATCAACAGATGCTTCTTGCGCCCCTTCAGCACCAGGCAGCCCGCCTCATCCAGTGCTGCCAGATCTCCGGTTGCCAGAAAGCCCTCCTGATCCAGATTCGGTTCCCCCTGCCCAAGATAGCCATTGAACAGAGAGCCTTTGACCCACAGTTCCCCATCCTCGGCAATCTTGATCTCGACATGGGGAAGCGGTCGCCCCACCGTACCGATCCGGTTCTCTCCCGGACGGTTGAAGGCCACCACAGAGGTCGCCTCGGAGAGGCCATACCCCTCATGAATCCCCAGCTCCAGTGCTGTGGCACGTTCTAGTAACTGCTGTGAGATTGGAGCTCCGCCTACTGCAGCAAAGCGCAGATTCAGCCCTCCTACCAAACCAGCCTCCACTCCTCCTACCAGCAGCTGCACCATCTGTGGAATCAGGATGGTGGTAGTTGCACCATGCTCTACAAATGGGTGCATGAAAGCGGCGGCATCAATACCCGATGCCCCCCGGATACCCAATGCAGACTGGGGCAACAGAGTAACCATAGCCCCACGTACCAGTGCCACATAGGCCCCCCCCACATTCTCCAGCAACGTAGTCAGCGGCAACACACTCAAATGGCGATCGGCTGCAGTGACCGCAGCCTCCTGCGCAATGGAGGCGACCACCTTTGCCATCGCTGCCCCATGGATGCAGACCCCTTTGGGCT
>CAYFOU010000161.1:0-7089 GCA_964344805.1 uncultured Piscirickettsiaceae bacterium
TATTTAACAAATGTTATGGGTATTGCGCCTGCGTAACAAACTGTGACATGATCTCCCTGCTTTCGCAGGATTGCGTACCATCAAGATGGGATTCAGGGAGGGGGAGAGCAGAGGTTTTTGCAGCAATATTTGGAGGAGTGTTGCGATGCGGGCTACTGTTGAGGAATAACCGTTTCAATCTTTATAACGAGGAAAACATCACATGTCTGATGCAACAGAGATGAATGAGCCAACCGAGCGGTTGGAGGCTACCCAGTCTTTTCTGCAGCGTGCAGGAAAAATGCTGATCGGGGGAGAGTGGGTCGATGCTGTTTCTGGAAAAACATTCAAGACCATCAATCCAGCAACCGGAGATCTGCTGGCCGAGGTGGCCGAGGGAGACAAGGGGGACGTTGATCGTGCGGTAGCGGCTGCACGCAGTGCCTTCGAGAACCCGGCGTGGAGCAATATGATGCCCACCGATCGTGAGCGGCTGATCCGCCGCTTTATTGCGCTGATCGAGGACAATATCGACGAGTTGTCAGAGCTGGAGACGCTCGACTGCGGCAAGCCGATTGGCGCCTCCCGCTATGTCGATCTGCCGCTGACCATCGACACTATGTACTACTATGCAGGCTTCTCCACCAAACTGGAGGGAGAGGTGCTCAACCATGGCGTCTCCTACACCCCGGAGGATCGCTACTTCGCCTACACCCGTCGTGAGCCGGTGGGTGTGGTTGGAATGATCATCCCGTGGGACTTCCCGCTGCTGCTGCTGGCGATGAAGCTGGGGCCAGCGCTGGCCGTTGGTTGTACCTGTGTAATCAAGCCGGCAGAGGATACCCCGTTGACCACGCTGCGTCTGGCAGAGCTGGCGCAGGAGGCGGGCATTCCTGATGGCGTCATCAATGTGGTACCCGGTTATGGTGAGACCGCCGGTGCGGCGATCGCCAACCATCCCGATGTCGACAAGTGTGCGTTTACCGGCTCCACTGAGGTGGGCAAGTCGATCGTCAATGCGGCCAGTGGCAACCTCAAGCGGTTGTCTCTCGAATTGGGTGGCAAGGCCCCCAACATCGTGCTGCCGGATGCCGATATCGAGGCGGCGATCGATGGCGCGACGATGGCGATCTATACCAATCAGGGAGAGATCTGCTGTGCCGGTTCACGTCTCTATGTCCACAAGTCGATCTTTGATCAGGTGATTGAGGGGATTGTGGATCGAGCCAGGAACACCAAGGTGGGTCCGGGCATGAACCCTGAAGCCGAGATGGGGCCGCTGATCAACCAGGCGCAGCTCGACCGGGTCTGCAACTATGTCGATGGTGGTCGTGACGAGGGTGCCGAGGTGCTGTGTGGTGGCGACAAGAAGTCGGGCAATGGCTTCTTCTACGAGCCTACCGTGATGGTCAACACCAACCACGATATGCGCGTGGTCAAGGAGGAGATCTTCGGGCCGGTGCTCTCGGCGATGCCGTACGACTCGCTGGATGATGTGATCAACAACGCCAACGACACCATCTATGGCCTCTCTGCCGGTGTATGGACCCGTGATGTGAGCAAGGCGCATCAGGTGGCGGCTCAACTCAAGGCGGGTACCATCTGGGTCAACTGCTTCCACATCTTCGATGTGACCCAGCCCTTTGGTGGCTACAAGCAGTCCGGTTGGGGCCGCGAGTGGGGCAAGGCGGCGATGGAGCACTACACCGAAGTCAAATCCGTCTGCATCAAAATGTAGTTCAGCTACCCCCTGAAACCCACCATCTCGGCGTTAGACAATGGTCATGTATGTGTGTATACACTCACATTTTCTGCCTTGATCTGGCGGGTTTCAGGGGGCATCTGAAACGCACCATCGTGCGGATGTTAATCTCTCCATGCTAACCCTTCCCGGAATACACCGTCTTACGGTGATCCATGAAAATACGCGTTCTCTGGTCTATCGGGGAGAGCGGGGGGAGGATGCGCTTCCGGTCATCGTCAAGACAGTCAACAGCCCCAACGAGATCACTCTGGCGCAGCAGACGCAATATCGTCGAGAGTATGAGATCCTGAAGAAGCTGGAGGGGGTTGATGAGGTCATCAATACCTATGGGATTGAGCAGGAGGATGATCGGCTGCTTCTTCTGTTGGAGAACTTCAACGGGGCACCGCTGAGCCGTTTCCTCAGCCAGCGTCAGCTCTCCGTGGAGAAGGCGTTGAAGCTGGCGATTCGCATTACCCAGATTGTTGGGGCGGTGCATGCTCATGACATTATCCACAAGGATCTGAACCCCTCCAACATTCTCTACGATCAGCGCACTGATGTGCTCAAGCTGATTGATTTCGGCATCTCCACCAACCTCTCCAGAGAGAATCCGACCCTGCGCGATTCGGGGGGTATCGAGGGAACCCCGGCCTATATCTCGCCAGAGCAGAGTGGGCGGATGAACCGCTCGCTTGATTACCGCAGTGACTACTACTCGCTCGGTATCACCCTCTATGAACTCTTCTCCGGTGCGCCACCGTTCCAGTTTGATGAGCCGATGGAGATTGTCCATGCCCATCTGGCGATCGCACCAAAGCCACTCCACTTGGCCAATGTGGAGGTGCCGGCGATGGTCTCCCACATCATTGCCAAGCTGTTGGCGAAGAATGCGGAGGATCGTTACCAGAGCGTGGCGGGGGTTCTTGCCGATCTGAATGAGTGTGCCCGGCAGCTGGAGGCACATGGAGAGGTTGCCCCCTTCCTGCTGGGGCAGCAGGATGAGTCGGGCAAGTTCCAGATTCCGGAGATGATCTACGGGCGTGCAGAAGAGATTGATACCCTGCTGCAGAGCTATGATCACATTTGTGAGGGCTCACGGGAGCTGGTGTTGGTGGCAGGTCACCCCGGCGTCGGCAAGACCCGGTTGGTGCGTGAGCTACACAAGCCGGTCACCCAGCGCAGAGGCTTCTTCCTCAATGGCAAGTTTGAACGGCTGCGTAAAAATGTTCCATACAGCGCATTGATTACCGCATTCCAGGAGCTGATCCAGCAGCTGCTGACAGAGAATGAGGAGAAGTTGGAGCGATGGGAAACGGCCATTCAGCAGGCGGTTGGCTCCAATGGGCGTATCATCACTGATCTGATTCCACAGATGGAGTTGCTGATTGGCGTACAACCCCCTCTGCATCAGCTGGGACCCACCGAGTCGGAAAATCGCTTCAATCGCACCTTGATTGCACTGTTTCAGGTCTTCCTCAGTGAGGAGCACCCCATGGTGCTGTTTCTGGATGATCTGCAGTGGGCCGATGCCGGTACCCTGAAGCTGATGGAGCTGTTGATTGCCGAGAGTGAAGTGGAGCATCTGCTGTTGATCGGTGCCTATCGTGATACCGAGATCAATGCCAACCACCCGCTCTCATTGACCATGGAGCGCATCCATCGAGTGGGGGCACCGTTCAATGAGATCAGGCTGGTCTCACTGGGGGTCAATTCGGTTACCAAACTGTTGAGTGATGCCTTCCATCAGACTGAGGCCAGTGTGCAGCCGTTGGCCGAGCTGGTGCAACGCAAGACCAATGGCAACCCGTTCTTTGTCGGGCAGTTCCTCAGCAATCTCCATCATGAGGGGATGATCGCCTACCAGGTCGGTGAAACTGCAGCAGACTCCGCCTGGTCCTGGGAGCTATCACAGATCGAGGCGCTGGGTTTTACCGACAATGTGGTCGATCTGATGATCGAAAAGCTGAAGCGGTTGCCGGAAAAGACCCTCAATGTACTGCGTCTTGCCGCCTGTATCGGTAACCGTTTCAATCTTCATCTGCTCTCGGTGATTACCCAGCAGTTTGAGTCCGAGGTCTATGAGGATCTGCAGATCGCGATGCAGCAGGAGTTTGTGTTGCCGCTTTCCAACTCTGGCTCCAGTGGCTCCCATACCACCACCGCGCCGATACTGGTCTCCGGTTACCGTTTTCTCCATGATCGGGTGCAGCAGGCGGCCTACTCCCTGATTGTTGAGGACCAACGCCAGGAGGCCCACCTTGAGATCGGCAAACTGCTGCTGGAGAATCTTTCTGAAGAGCAGCGTCAGGAGCATATCTTTGAGCTGGTCAACCATCTCAACCAGGGGGTTGACCATATTGAAGAGGATGTGCTGCTTGATCAGGTGGTCACGCTCAACTTCGAGGCAGCGCTCAAGGCCAAATATGCAACGGCCTATGTCTCTGCGCTGGAGTATCTGACGGCAGCGATGGTGGCCTATGCCGGAGAGAACCGGTACAGCCAGACGATGTCGTTGAAGCTCAATCTGGAGCGGGCCGAGCTGGAGTATCTCAACGGTAACTACCAGCATTCTGAACGCTTTATCTCCGAGGCACTGGGCTATGCAGATGGTGCCATCGAGAAGGCAGAGGTCTACGATCTTCAGATCGTGCAATACACCATGATCGGTAACCATGAGCAGGCGGTTGCGGTATGTGAGACTGCACTCAAATTGTTTGGTATCGAGTTACCCAGAAAGGATATGAGCGCTGCGGTACATGAGGCGCTGCAGCGCGCGCAGGATGCACTGGGTTCACGTGAGATCACCTCTCTGGTGGATGCACCGGCGATGGAGGTGAAAGAGAAGGCGATGGTGATGCGCCTGCTCAATAATCTGACTCCAGCGGCCTACTTCTACCAGACTGAACTCTACTCTTGGGGGCTGGCGGAGATGGCCCGCCTCTCCCTGCGCTATGGTCATGTGGATGAGTCCGGCAAGGGGTATACCAGTTACGGTAATGTGCTCTCCTACGAGTTGGGTGAGCACCAGCAGGGATATGAGTTCGGCATGCTGGGGCTGGAGCTGAGTGAGCGACTCAATCACAGTGCCTATATCAGCCGCTGCTGTTTTGTATTGACCGCCTTTCTGGTCCATTGGGTGAAGCCTTCGCAGGAGTCTGAGCCGCTGGGAGAGAAGGGCTATCTGGCCAGTCTGGAGGCGGGTGAGCTGCTCTATGCCGGTTACATTCTCACCTTCAACAATGTGATGAACCGCTTCTTCCGTGGGGAGCCGCTGAATGCGATTGAGGCGGAGATGGAGAAGCGGTTTGATTTCCTGACCAAGACCAGCAATCGTCTCTCGCTGGATATGGTGGATGCCTTCCGTGATGTCATCGGGCAGCTGGATGAACATGCAGAGTATGGGGAGGCCCCTCGACCAGAGTCGGAGGTGAGCCCTACGGTAGCCGGTATTCGTGCGCTATTGAGTGCCTACCTTCACCTGCTGGAGCAACGCCCGCAGCAGGCGCTGGAGGCGTGTCGCAGAATGGAGCAGCTCTCCTCGTTCCTCAGCGGTACCATCGCCATTGCCGCTCATGAGTTTTATACTGCACTGGCGTTGAGTGCCACCCTCACCAAGGCCACGGCAGAGCGCTATTTTGAGGGCTATGAAGAGCTGGTGCAGCGAAGTACCCGCCTGCAGCGCTGGGTGCAGTCGTGTCCACAAAACTTCAGCCACTATGAACAGCTGGTATTGGCGGAGATCGCCCGTCTGGATGGGGAGATCGGGGCGGCGATTGACCACTATGACCGGGCCATTGCCCTTGCCGGTGAGAACCACTTCATTCAGGATGAGGCGCTGGCCAACGAGCTGGCGGCCCGCTGCTGGCTGGGACGGGGCAAGGAGTCCTTTGCACGTGACTATCTGCGTCAGGCCTATCTCTGTTATCAGGCGTGGGGGGCATCCAACAAAGTCCGTGCGCTGAAGCAGGAGTTCCCCTGGCTGGCCCGTACCGGCCAGCAGCGGGCCCAGGGTACCACGCTGCAGTACTCCACCACCGGTACCGAGGATCTGGATCTCTCTGCCATTCTGAAAACCTCTCAGGCGATCTCCGGTGAGATCAAGCTCAGACCACTGCTCGACAAGATGATGCGTATCGTGATCGAGAGTGCCGGTGCCGAGAAGGGGGCGCTGGTGTTGATCAGTGATGGGCAGCCGGTGGTTGAGGTGATGTTGCAGGTCAACCAGGAGATTGAGTATCCGGAGGTAGCGCTGGATCAGTGTCAGGAGCTCTCTCCTGTGGTGATCAACTATGTGGTGCGTACCACGCAGGAGGTGATTCTCGATGATGCCTCTGGTGAATCGCTCTTTACCAATGACCCCTATATTCAGAAGTACCGCCCCAAATCAATTCTCTGTATTCCGATTATCCACTACGGAAAGCTCACCGGGCTGGTCTATCTGGAGAACAACCAGACGGTGGCCGCCTTCACCTCAAATCGGGTGGAGCTGCTGCGTACCATTGCCGCACAGGCATCGATCTCTCTGGAGAATGCACGGCTCTATAACACCCTGACCGAGTCGGAGGTGAAGTATCGCTCACTGGTTGATAATTCGGTGGAGGGGATCTACCGTTTTACCCCCGATGGCAAGCTGGTGGCGGCCAACCCGGCGATGGCGAAGTTGTTGGGATATGAGAGTGAGCAGGAGGCGATCCGCTCCGAGATCAACCGTGGTGGAGGCTATCTCGATGCCGAGCCGTTTGAGGAGCTGCTGCGCACTGTGGATGAGGCGAGTCATGTGGAGGCCTTTGAGTCGCCACTGAATGGCAGGGGGGGCATATCGACCTGGGTTTCGATCTCTGCCCGAGCGGAGAAGGATGAGCAGGGCAGGGTCATCCATTTCGATGGCTCCATCCTTGATATCAGCTCCCGTATCGAGAAGGAGGCAGCGGAGCGTGAGCGGCGTGAGGCGCAGGTGGCGAACGAGGCCAAATCCCTGTTCCTCGCCAATATGAGCCACGAGATCCGCACCCCGATGAATGCGATTCTGGGATTGGGGCATCTCGCCCTGAAGACCGATCTGGATGCCCGTCAGCGCGACTACCTCAACAAGATCCAATCTTCGGCGCAGGTACTGCTGAACCTGATCAACGACATTCTTGATCTTTCCAAGATCGAGGCGGGGCAGCTGGAGATGGAGGCGATCTCCTTCGAGTTTGACAAGGTGCTGGACCACCTCTCCGATGTCACCGTGATCAAGGCGGCGGAGAAGGGGCTGGAGATGGTCTTCGATATTGATCGTGAGGTACCGCAGCAGTTGATTGGAGACCCGACCCGTCTGCAGCAGATCCTCATCAACCTGACCAACAATGCGATCAAGTTTA
>CAYFOU010000162.1:0-7087 GCA_964344805.1 uncultured Piscirickettsiaceae bacterium
AACAGGTACATCTCTTTACGGTTCCTATTCTAGGGATCACCTGACCATAAAAAAATACGCAGAACTACGTATTTTGCGCTGGATCAATTTTTCTTCTTAAGCACCAGCTCGATTGCCTTGAAGGCTGCGGCCTGTGCAACGGTCGCCGTAACCATCACACTGGAGCCGTAACCAAAGGCGCAATCGAGCGACAACCCCGGTACCCCCGGCTTGCAGAAAGAGACCTCCCCCTCCGAGGAGGGGTAACGCTGCTGCTCGGTTGAATAGACACAGGGGACCCCGAAACTGCGCTTCGGATTGCGTGAAAAGTTGTAGTTGCGACGCAGTTCGGAACGCACCTTGGCCGCCAGCGGGTCATTATGGGTCTTTGCCAGATCCCGGATCGTCACCTGCGTTGGATCGAGCAGCCCCCCAGCCCCTCCGGTGGAGACAATCCTGATCTTGTTGCGACGACAGTGATAGATCATCTGCGCCTTGGCATTGATGCCGTCAATCGCATCCACCACACAGTCATAGCCCCGCTCCAGCAGCTCGCGGATATTCTCATGATTCAGATCCACCTGCTGCACCTCACAGTGGCAATCAGGATTGATCTGCAGGATACGCTCCCGCATCACCGCCACCTTGGGGCGCTCCAGTGTGCTCTCCAGTGCATGGATCTGTCGATTGGTATTGCTGCGGGCGATGGTATCGCCATCAATCAGGGTAATCCGCCCCACTGCGGAACGGGCCAGACTCTCCGCCACCCAGGAGCCGACCCCGCCGATACCGACCACACAGATATGAGTCTGCTGCAGGCGCACCAGCCCCGCCTCCCCATAGACCCGGGAGAGCGCACTGAAACGTTCGGAAAAACCGGAATCGGCCTCAGACATTACTACCACCTCAGAAAAAAGAGCGGCAGAGGATACCATCCTCCCTCCACTTGCAACACCACTCAATCTGCTATAATCATCTCTAGTCGATTGATCACACAGGGTATTCCATGAAAATCCAGTTCAACCACAACAGCCGGGGCGAACTCAACAACGGAGAGTTGCTACAGGAAGAGCCGATTGAAGTACGAGTCACCAATCTCGACATCCCGCTGTTCTCGATGGTCTGGCTGATTGTAAAATTCATGGCCGCTTCGGTGATCGCCACCCTCATCATTGCCCTGCTGCTGATGATGGTCAGCACCCTGTTCAACCTCAACTTCCACAGCTTTCACGCGCTGCAACTTTGAGACGGCTGCTCCACTTTCTCCGCAGGCATCGGCCCATCACCGTTGCCCTCTATCGCCTGCTGCTATTGATGCCGATCCTCTCCGGAGAGATGGTGCTCTCAATGCTCTCCATCGCCGGTCTCACCCTGTCCACTCTGCCCCCCTTCAACCCCGGCCGTCGCAAGCCAGAGCCCCCGCAACTGGATCAATGGGGGGAGGAAAAGATCGTTGGCGAGAGCTTCCTCTCTCATTCCATTCGCAATGAGTTGGAGAAGGCAGCACGCATCCATAATCAACAGATCACACCACCCGTTGGAGCGGAGGAGATCATCGAGGCGGAGTGGGACGAGGAGACGATTCCGCAGTCTGTTGCCGATCTCCCAGAAATGGAAGAGGAACAAACACCCCCAGCAACAGACTCCAGACCACTCCCCAACTATCCCCACTTCAATCTGGAGCTGCTCTCCCCCCCCTCTTTGCCCGATTACCCTGGTGTCGACATCGATCTATTGACCATCAACAAAACCGAGGAGGAGACACCAGCCACACTCCCCCAATACCCCTGTTTCGATAAGGCACTGCTACAACCGGAGTCCACCCCCTCCTCTCTGCCGCAATACCCCAGCATTGATCTCGATCTGCTGGCTGACGAAGTCACCCAATCTCCACCCCCACTGCCCCACTATCCGGTCGCCGAACAAGCGCTGCTCCAACCCACAGAAGAGAGATCACCTCCCCTCCCCATCTACCCCCGAATCAAACTGGACCTGCTCTCCACAGGAGAAGAGAAAGAAGAAGAGGAAGAGGCCTTCGAGGAGGAAGAGAGCAGCCTCATCGAAGAGCCGGAAGAGGATCACACCTGGCTTCCCACCCGCGAACGGGCCGATGCCCTGTTTGCACTCTGCCAGCTCTACAGCCGCATCGAGGATACCGAAATCCCCCTCTCCATCCTGATCGGCGACTCCAGCGAGGATGAGCTGTTCCAGCTCTCCAGCGAGTCTCTCGATGGCGCAATGAATCTGAAACAGGAGATCGATGAGCTGAGCACCGTCTTCGACTTCAACTCCCCACAACAGCTCTTCGACCATCTGCTCTACTGCAGCATCAGCCCGGACCGCAGTGAACGCATCAAGGCACTGCTCACCAACATCACCCCGATGGTGATGGAGAGCATGATGATCGTGGACCCGCAACAGCGGGAACAGCGTTACCAGCAGATCTTCGACCATCTGTTTGAGGCGGGTGAATTCCTCCACTCGGAACAGCCCCAGCTATTTGAAAAATGGCATGAAGAGTTTATCCCTCCCTCTCCCCCGGAAGAGAACAAGAGAGGGGGGGAGTACAGCCCAACCACCCCGGAAGAGGAGTTTTCCGCCCCCTCTGAATCCGCCCATGATCGCATCAGTGCCGCACTGGAGAATCTGCAGAAACTTCAACAGCAGGAGCTGGATCTACAGACACCGGAGCAGCAGGAGCGCGCCAGCGTGGAGATGGAGCGGGAGAAGCTGAAACGCAAACGACGCATCTCCCGCCTCGGCACTCTGAGTGAACAGCAGGGGCTGCCACTGAAACGGCTGATTGATGACGAAGTGCAAAGCAAGGAGGAGAATGAGCACCTGCTCAACCTGCTGCTCTCCGCCCGCAGTGACCACGGTGAAGAGTACATCCACTTCAGCGGTCATCTGCGTGGCACCCCGGCAGACCTGCTGATCGAGTCCCTGCTGCGCATCAAGCTGCAAAACCGCACCTGCACCCTGTTTCAGGCACTGCATCATCTCGATACATTCGACACCATTCAGCAGCGTATCTTCGACACCCTGAGTGAGGAGTTCAGCCCCGCCGTGGTACAGAACCACCGCAGCTCCATCGAACAGCATATCGAGTGGGCCAGCAGCAGCGACCGTCCCCACTGTAACAACAACATCCTGCCACAACGGAGCGAACTGTGAGTCGACTGCTGAAAGCCTCACTGTTACTGCTCAGCCTCTCCCTCATCAGTAGCCTCTACTACACCTACAGCCTGTTTCTTGACTCCAGCATCCTCAAGGGGGCACATCGTACCCTGCAGCATCGGCTGCAACACAACCAGTTGGCACTGGAAAGGAGCCAACAGGCGCTGAAACAGACCCAAAAGGAGTTGAAAGCCTCTCGACAGAAACTGGCAAAAATGGAGGCCGCAAAGCCGAAGGGGGCGAGGAAACTGGCCAACAGAGCCTCAAAAATCCCGCTGATCGGCACCATCGCCTCGGTTGGGCTACTGGCCGCCGACGGGGTTGAGGCGGTCAGCGACTGCTACGATGACCCTCAACAATGCCAGCAAGAGGTGGAATCTCTCTACAGGGAGGGAAAAGAGAATGCAGGCAGAGGGTTGGAGTTTGCCAACAGCTGGCTATCCGAGCAGCTCGTCTCACAATAACGTGTACCTCACATTAAATGTAGCAGTTCAGTTCAAGACCCGATCAAAAATCCCCAAAATCCCGTTCATCCTGATCCAGGGGCAGTATGGATTGGGGCTGCTGCACAGCAGGCACCTGTGGCTCCCTTGCCACACGTTTCTCTGCAACAGGCTTTGAAGGTGCAGGTGCCATCGACTGCACTCCACTCATAGCGCCCTTCAGACGAAAACGTGCAATTTCCGTGGCCAACTGATCGGTCAAACTGGCCAACTGATCTGCAGCACTGGCCATCTCCATGCTCTGCTGGCTACCCGATTGGGCACCATCACTAATCTGGGACATTGCATCATTGATCTGAACAATCCCCTTGGTCTGCTCTTCACTGGCCGTGGAGATCTCGGCAACCAGATCACGTACCTTGACCACATTACCGACAATGCCTTCCAGAGATTCTGCCGTTGCATCTGCCACCTTGACCCCTTCCGTAACCTGAGCCGTCGATTGTTCAATCAGCTCTGCGGTCTCCTTCGCCGCCTCGGCACTGCGACCGGCAAGATCTCTCACCTCCTGGGCAACCACAGCAAAGCCCTTTCCATACTTCCCGGCACGAGCCGCCTCAACCGCAGCATTCAATGCCAATAAATTGGTCTGGAATGCAATCTCGTCGATGACCTTGATGATCTTGGCAATATCTTGTGATGAGTTGGAGATCTCTCCCATCGACTCGATCATCTCGGCCATTTTTTGCTGCCCGGCATCTGCAACCGTATTGGTCTCCTGCACCAGCTGGTTGGCCACATTGGCATTCTGAGCATTGGATTTCACCTGACTATCGGTCTCTTCCATGCTGGTGCTAACCTGTTCAATCGCAGAGGACTGCTCCTCTGTTGCCGTTGCAAGATCCTGGCTACCCATCCGAATCTGCCCCACCGATTCATTGACCTGTTCAATGACCACCCGTGTCTGTGCCAATACGCCATCAAAGGTATCCATCAATCCGTTGATAGACCCCGCCATCCGCTGCATGAAGCCCTCAAAATTACTGCTATCGAGGCGGCGCGTCAGATCCCCATCCACTGCCCCATTCACCAGTTTCTCCAGCATCTCTTCAGCCAGAATCTGTTCGGTAACATCTCTCCACTCCACCGATGTCCCCAAACGTTCCCCCTTACCATTAATCACAGGGTTGGCTGCCAAATTGAAGATACGCCCCCCAATCTGGACCTGTGTACGGAACGTATCGGTCAAACCATCCAGTATCTGTGCCTGATGCTCCGGGCGCTTATGGAACTGGTCCATACTGCTTCCCTGCAGATCATCCACCCTGAAGTTGGGTAGATCCTTGCGAATGGCCTGCTCATTTTTTCGCAACATCTCTATCACCGCAGGGTTCAGATAGATAATCCTGCGGTTGTGGTCCGCAATCATCACATTGGTGCTGGCACCATCCAGTGCAATCTTGATACGGCTGGTCTCATTGGCATTTTCAATAATCTCGTCCAGATCCGCACCAGCCTTGATCTGCATCGCCTTCAGCCCTGCCAGCATTTGTGCAATCTCGTCTTTTCCAGAATAGGTAATCTGGTTTCGATAGTTGCCTGAAGCGATCTGCATCAAGGTCTCTCCAGCCTGATTCAAGGGTCCACTGATGGAGCGCACCAGACGCCAGACGATCCACACCAGTAACAGGGCCATCACTCCGGTTATCACCGCACTCCAGAACAGAACGCGCTCTCCAGCCTCTATCCTCTCATTCAACAAACTCATCAACTGCACCGCAGATCGATCAAATACCGCAAAAATCACATCAATCATTGCGGTACCTGCAGCAAAGAAACCGGAGGGGGTCAGTGTAGTGAGATCACCCTTGGCAAGTACGGCCACCATCTGTCCCCACTCTGCCACCGCCCGGTCCAGCTGCTCCATCTCTGCCAAAAGCAGCTGTCGAGTCGACGCATTGGCCCCTGCTGCCGCTCTTACACTTTTCTGCAACCCCTTGATCAACAACTCTCCCTGAAGTTTCAGCGAAATGATCCGTTCCAAATCGCGTTCAGTCCGAGCCCCTCTTGCAACCACTCCAGAGCCCATTCCTCTGAGTTGCCCGGTAATGTCGGCCAACTGCAACCCTCGATTGACCATCACATCAATCAGGTAAAAGGTGTCAAGATCCGGATCCAGAATCAGGTTGGAGCGATCCCCAATCAACACCACAAAGTCGAGCAGCTCGCCAATCAAACGGGTATGTGAAGCAAAGCTCTCGGCTGCAGACTGCTTGTTCCAATCCCCTTTCAGATACTGCCACCCCTTCTCAAGCTGCTGCAACTCATCCTCTACCACCAGCACACGGCTCACTTGAGTGGCCGTTTGAGCAGCCTTGCCAAAGTCATCCGCAATCCTTTTCTCAACTTGATCAATTTTCCCCCGGAAACTTGAGTCACCATTCAGGAAGGCATTCCCCATCCCGCGATGCTTGGGCAGATGTTCTGCCAAGCCACGAAGAGACTGAATCACTTCAACCCCCTTGCGCTCTTGATCACGAAATTCGATTTGCTTCATCTCGCTGCTATACAGCGTCCCCAACAGACCACCCACAATGACGAACATCATGATCACAATCAGTGCCAGCTTTTGGGATACTTTCAGCCCCTTCAGAATATTCCAGCGCCGACTCCGCTCCTGCCATTTTGAGGTCGATACATTCCCCTCGGAGATGGACCACTTCCCTTGCTCTATTTTCTGATAGGCCTGCTCTGCAAGCGCGATCTGCTCCCGAGTGGCCGCACGACGTACCGACATATACTCGGCAATTTTTCCCCCTTCAAAAACAGGGGTCACATTGGCCTCCACCCAGTAGTGGTTGCCATTCTTGCAACGGTTTTTTACAACCTGTGTCCATGGTCTCCCGGATTGGAGAGTCTTCCACAGATCTTCAAATACTATGGGGGGAACATCTGGATGGCGCACAATATTGTGGCTGGAGCCCATCAGCTCTTCCCGGCTGAAGCCACTGACTTCCACAAAACAGGAGTTGGCCTCGGTAATCACCCCTTTCAGGTCTGTTCTGGATACCAGCGTCTTCCCCTCTTTGACCGCTGTCTCGATCTGGGTTACCGGTGTATTTATCTTCACAGCTACTCCTCTCTCAGAATATCTTTCTACTCAATGCCTGTCATATCAGACTGTTTTCTATTGCTTATCTCGAGATCAATACCTATAGGCACAATTTTTGTGCTTCATTAAAGCCATAACTTTTGTTAATGTAAAATGAGCAATTCCGATAAACATCAATCAAAAAAATCAATCGATAATGAATGCGGCTCTACTACAGACCTTTCTTGAGGTGGCGAGGACTCGCCATTTCGGGCATTCGGCTGAAAACCTCTTTTTGACACAATCAACGGTAAGCTCACGAATCAAACAGCTGGAAGAGATGCTTGGAGTGCCCGTCTTCTCTCGTCAGAAGAACAACATTCAGCTCACCCCAGCA